>NZ_JAUBTR010000137.1:0-7287 GCF_036705045.1 Microcoleus sp. BR0-C5 | reverse complement strand
TACCGAAACATACACCTCTTCATATTCACTCATTTATTTATTATACATCGCTGATGTTATTTAATTCTCATTCCTTATTTAACCCAAATATAGCAACAAAAAGTAGTCATTTATCAATGACAACTACCATTTCTTCACTAGATTTGTTCCTAGTTGATGCTTATTTGTTATTGAGGTCTCTGGTAGTAGGTCTAATTATTTGCGTGCGAAAATCTGAGTTATAATGCTGTCGGTTTCGGAATATCTATAAACTGCGGTAATATTAAACGGAATTCCCCACGGGGAAATTTCCATTGCCTGTATTCCTTAGAGATCACAATTCATCGGGGAAAAAAGCAGCACTGTTACCACTAACTGTGTTTACGACCAAAGCCCGATCGAGAAAATCGTTGCGCCGTTCGCAAGAAGTCTCAGCAATCAGCAAACACCCATGACAAGCAGCCCCATGTAAGAAACGGTCTTCGGCATCACTTTCCGGTTCGTGTTGAGCACACACTGGGTCGTTAGAGCAAAGCCTTCCTAACTCCAATGCGCTGATTAACAGTAATTCAATGCGCTTGCCAATTTGCACCAGTCCCCCCAGAGTTCCATCATTACCAGAAGTGCCGGTATAGAGCAAAATACCGTAGCCTGAATCCCCAGCATAAATGCGTTCCCGGATGGCACTAGCCGCGTAGCCACATTCCAAAGAAACAGCAGTAATTAATAAGTGAGAGAGGGAGTGCAACATAATGTAAGGCAACCCCGGAAACTTGGCTTTGTCCTGGGGAATCCCTCTAGTGTTACACCATTTCTGGAAACCCCTATCCAACTCTTCCCCTCTTTCTCGAACAGCTTTTTGCTTCAGCCATTGGTCAATTGCCTGTTTTTTAAAGGCTATAAATACTCCTTCACCTCTATTTTCAATCGCCGGTACCCACGTCGGATCGATGTCAAGAGCTGCCCGTCGCACGTTAATATCTAATTCACCCTCAATATCCGGCATAGCTGCTTCAAAACGAGTAAATCCGACTTGCGCCACGACTTCTCGGAGCCGATGCACTAGAATAATACGTTCAATGCGAGCTGTTGCGAGAGGATTTAACCCCTCTAACTTGCGAGCGCGGGCGTAAAAATCTCCTTCGGACACATCTTCCCCAACTTCATCAGGACTAGCAAGTAAAGTTTCAATTTCCACTTGCTTAATGCTCTTTTTTGTATTAGAAAACCCTGCCTTTCTTCGCTGTATTTCTGCCCAAACCGCTTCGTTGCTTAAACCTTCTAAAGCATTAAGAACTTTTTGTTTTTTTCGCTCTTTTCTGATATCATTTAACTCTTCAGCATATTGCAGGAAATCTTCATAAACTTGATTGACAGCTTCCCTGAGTTTGGCGTCGGTGTCCGGCAGAGAAATCACGCTAAGCACTTGAGCAAAATAAGCATTACTCGCCGATCGCACTAACAGTCGATTATACAACGGGCGATCGCCATCTCTAGAAAGGCAAGGTTCTTTTGCAACCGGGCCGAGCCAAGGGCGCTCTCCCAAGCACCTGCCGAGCACTTTAGAATACGGGACAGTGGCATCAGAAAGGGGGCGACGGGCTTTGCAAGCTTCGCACCGGACGAAGATTTCAGCAAAATCATTGCCAGAACCGCTTTCATCGAGCCACAATTGCCCTCGGCATGGAGCGTCCAAATTGTTGTGGGCAAAAGCATTCCAATTGATATCGCTGATATGTCCGTTGGCGCAAGCTTGCACGAAGCGCACCGGAACAACAGGCTTTTTCTTCCTCTCAGCATTAAGATATTTTCCCTTAACTAAACTCCTCCAACGAATTAAAGGTCTGGTGCGGTATTCTTTGCCGTTGGGAGCTTTCCAAGTGCTATCATCTTGCGCTACAAACCAAGTGGGAAATGTGAAGGCGGTGATGCCTGTGCGAGGGCCGCTGGGGTCTTGTTCATCTACAGGGGGAGCGTACAGGGAAACGCGGCCCAGGCCGAGAATTTCGGCAACTCGCTCTTCCAGGCGCTCTTCGTGGATGCGCGAGCGATCGCCCCGCCAGTGGTTTAACCCGCCGATAATAATCGAATAGTTGGGCAAATCGACCATTGCCCCCGGCCCGAAGGTGGTTAAAATTTGACTTTGGCGAATTTGTCCTGATGGGATTTTCATATTGATTTTAGTTAGTTTGTAGTTTGTAGTTTGTAGGGTGCGTCAGCCGGAAATTTGCTTGCAGTTAGTAGGGTGCGTCACTGAGAAATCTTCTGCTCGGCAAATATTTTTTTTCTGACGCACCCTACTGAGTTTATTGGTAGGCTGTGTCAGAGAGTAATCGGCTCGGCAAATATTTTTTTTCTGACGCGCCCTAAGTGAGTTAATCTTGATGCTCAATCTGACGCACCGTGCGCGAATTAATCCTCATCAATCTCGAACCCATCTGGAGTTTTCACCCACAAATTGACCACAGGTTCCACATCTCTCAAACTGCGCTGTGCTTTAAATTTTTTAGCGGGTTGCGGTTGCCTCTGCAAGTCGGGGTCAAGGGGGTCAAATAATAAAGGGGATGCACGTCCTACTTCTTGCTGATATTGCAAACTGTCTTTTTCCGCAGCAATCTGTTGCCAAGTGTCCAGCAAATCTTTGACTCGATCTTTTAGTTTCAGACGTAATTCTTCTGTTTCTTCTGCGTCTCGGTCTTGGTCGTGGATTTCAGAACGCTGGGCAATGATATCAGCAACAAAATCTAAGTTAGAGCGCTGTTCTGTAATTTTAATTGCATTTAAAGGTGCGGTCATTTCTGGATTACCTAGACGCGCTAAAGCAACGGTAATCGCAGCAATCCCCCGGTCAATGGCACGGGGGGAAAAAGGCGTGACGCTGGTTGCTTCGACTGCCCGGTAAAAAGTGTTGTGCCACGCGCCGAAACGTTCGTAGTGAGAGCGATCTCGCGGTCTGTGTACATTTAATAATGTTACCACTAATCCCGGCCGCTGTTCGTCTCGCCCTACTCGCGAGGTTGCTTGAATGTACTCGGCGGCTGTTTTTGGCTGTCCTAATACGACCATTAATCCGAGGCGAGTGATATCTAAACCCACAGAAATCATATTAGTTGCTAGTGCAGCGTCCACCCGGTGTGCCTCTGAAAAAGCTAAGGCTAAACAGCGCTTTGCTTCCGAAACTTCGCTAGTGCTAACGCGAGAAGTTAATTCTAAAAGTTCATCGTTAATTCGGCGGTTAGCAAAACATCCTGACTGCTCATTTTCCCGTTTTCTCTGGCTATATCCTAACAATCTAGATGTGACTTCATCTTCAACAATGCGCCGACTTCCCCCCAGTTCTCGCAGAGAGTTAAAATAACCCAATAAGGTCATGTAAGAGTCAGCAGGATTATTTTTATTCCTCGCGCCGCCGTTGGCATCCCAATGTTTTTGAGCCGCCCCTAATACAGCTAAATAAGTCCGCAGCAATATGACTTTTAAGCTGCGACCTTGAGCGGCAATGCCGATATAAGTGCGGGGGTTTTGTTCCGTGGCGGGGACAGTTTTGGCGAAGAATGAATCGCGGCGGTCGGGGCCAGGAGGCGGAAAAACATCGACTTCGGTGCGACCAAATAAGGCGCGAATTTGTTTTGTTGCTCGCCGCACGGTTGCAGTTGAAGCAACTATTTTAGGATAGATTTTTTTGCCATTTTTGTCAAAAGCTGATAAGGCGTCGATAGCCGTTTCATAAAGTCCGACCATCGTGCCTAAAGGCCCGGAAATTAGGTGCAATTCATCTTGTATAATTAAATCTGGTGGTAGGAGAGGTTTTTCTAGTGTCCGACCGATGCCAATAGTAGCCGGGCCGTAAAATCCGTTGTCATCATAGCGATCGACTTTTCCGAATAAAGCCCCAGTTTCTCCGACCCAAGGTAGGTTGGCAAATTTATCGACTGTGGCGATGATAAAACAGGGGACGCGGCGATAGATGGGGTCATCAACCGCAACAATGGGCAAGGGATTATTTCCTTTAAAAGTACATTGCGGTTGGCCATTGGCAAGGCGTTTACGGTTGGTGCAGAGAATTCTTAAATCCGTGGGATTGTCTGCATTGGGGAATAAGGTAAAGGAGTTGCGGGTGAATTTTTCACCGCACCAAGGGCAGTTTTCTAAGGGAATGGGTGAGGGTTTATTACGATCGTCGTTTTGATAGGCAATGGTGCGGGCACGGGCACTTTCTGGGTTGTTGTCCCCTTTGCGTCCCATGCGGTTTGGTGTAGCTGCTTGTCCGACCCACAACCCGATTTCAAAAGGCCAAGTGCCTAATTTTTGAACATCGTTTTGCCGTTCTAACTCTAAAGCGCAGATCAAAGTGGCGGCGCGACTCAGTTGGTCTAAGGTTAACAGTCGTAAAGTGTAGCGCATTAAGACACTAACACCCGCCCCACTAAGCCCTGGATTTCGCAACCGTCGCAGAACTAAAGTAAATGCGGCTAACCCTAAATATGCTTCTGTTTTGCCGCCGCCGGTGGGAAAAAATAGCAAATCTACGATTTCCCGATCGCCCTTTTCTGGATCGGCAATTCCAGTTAAGTTCATCAGCAGAAATGCTAGCTGAAACGGCCGCCATTTGGGGGCGTGGATTTCTGCGGGGGTTTTCTCACTGTCATGGGTGGCCCGTTGACGGATGGATCTGGCGATCGCGAAATTGGTAATTCCAAAGGCCTCGAACACTTCGGGGTCATTCATAGCGTCGAGGCCCGCAGCGATGCGATCGCGCGCGACTTGGGCGCGGTTGAGCAACTTTTGGGCAATTTGAGCTCGGTTGAGATCGAGGGGGAATTTGTGCCGCTGGTCTGCAATCCAATCGCCGTAAGCTGTTACCATTGGCTCTAG
Organism: Microcoleus sp. BR0-C5; assembly: GCF_036705045.1. Taxonomy (NCBI): domain Bacteria; kingdom Bacillati; phylum Cyanobacteriota; class Cyanophyceae; order Oscillatoriales; family Microcoleaceae; genus Microcoleus; species Microcoleus sp. BR0-C5. The sequence goes on along the minus strand of NZ_JAUBTR010000137.1, from coordinate 2,433 downwards.
CATTGACCGCAAAGCTGCGGGACTGGGTGCCGCAGCGATCGCTTCCATTTCCAGTTCAGTTCCGGGTACAACGGCCGCGATGACTTTTTCTACGTCAGCGGTGGGTATCCAGGCGGTGCGAATTTCCTTGCAAATCGAGTCGGAGTGGACGAGGGCGATCGCCGAAATGTTGTGGCCAACAGCAAATTCGCAGTCTTCCCGATACTGCAAGTCTGCCACCTTTTCATCCCAATCATCATCGGTTTGTCCCCGCAAATTCGGGCGGGGGACGAGGGGGTAGGGGGTGTGAATAGTTAAAGTTGCTTGGAAGATGTAAGTGGTATCTCGCAAGGAGTCGTCGGTGGTGGGGGTGCGGTAGTTGACAAGGAAAGCGGAGACGGAACGGGTACCGGGGGGTAACTTAATCTGGGACAAGACGGGGCGAACGGAAATGACGAGTTTTAAGCCGCCGCTGTCGGGAATGTCCAAGGTGTAGGGCGCGGTGCTGCTTTTGATGGGAACATCTAGTTCTACCTGTTGAGGTTTCCGCAGCCAATCACCGGAGACGAGACTTTGCAGTTTGGTTTCTGCTTTTTCCTCTTCTGTGGGAATGGGCGAGTAGTCGCCCCAAGATGCGATCGCCCGGAAGTGAGTTGCTTCTTTGGGAACCAGGAAACTCAGCCCCATTGAAGAGGGAAAAAATGCTCTGCGGGCGGAGGATTTTTCCGGGGGGTTTTCGTCGTCGCCGGAACTGACGCCCCTGTGTTCGTCGAGTTCGTCATTGCTGCTGTCGTCGCTGCGCTGTTCGAGGCCGGCCCCGTAGGGTACGAGAAAACCGCTGAGATACCAGCGGGAAGGGGGTTGGTTGATGATTTCTGCGGCGTGGGCTTCGTCGTCGGGGATGGGGCCGATCAGGTCGAGTTGTAAAGCGTCGATTAGGTGTTGGCGAACTTCGGCGGGGGTTGTCATATAGCAGTTAGTAGAGTGCGTCAGACCCCAATATTTTCTCACATTAACGATATTTTTTTACCTGACGCACGCTACCAATAAAATGTTATCACCAACCAATTAGGTAAAAAACCCGGTTTCTTTAGCATCAGAGATAGTCAGAAACCGGGTTTTTGGAGAAAATTCTTGGTTGTCGCCGACAAATTAGGTAAAAAACCCGGTTTTTTTAGCATCACGGGCATTGTTTTTAGGCGGTAATAAGGACTTGCGCTGGTGGCATAAAACCTAAGATGATATCATTTTGATGAATGCCTTCGTCAATTAAATTTTGGGTAATGCCGCCTTCCATACCGTCATATTCAATGTAGATTTTACCAGCTTCCAACGTGATATAAATGAGGTTTCCTCTGATTCGCCGCCCCCGATCCCAACCAACTTGCATCAAGGCGTAGCGATCGCGAGTTTCGTCAAACACGGGATGTAGTCGGATCTCTCCGTGAGAAGGCTTTAATTGGGCATATTTCCCGAGTACCTGTTTGACAATTTCTCTGTAGGTGGTTGCATTATCCGTTAAGTTATCCATTGTTGAACCTCTATTTTTTCTAAATCAATAACTAGCAAATTTAACTAAATCATATTGCTCTATAACTTATTATTTTTAAGTAGATTGGTTGCGGCTTTTTGGTCAAATAACTGGACAAAACAGATAGCTAAGCTGTTACGCATTTAAATTGGAAATTCCGGATAGGCTAGAAGCCCGTCCCACAAGAGTTGTATTGATTTTTGACAGACAGTTTAAATGTAGAACAGCTTATCGGATAAGTTAGGACAATATACTTAAATTTTATACTTGCTTTTATGGGCCAAACTGAAAACACAGAAAACGCGAGGGAACACTGGAAGCAACAGCTCAACGATGCACTCTCCCGACCAGAAACAGCTATCAGCGCAACAACTTTTAGGAAAGGGTGGAGAACGAAAGCAGAACCAGTTTTGCTCAAGTGTCAGGATGGTAGAGAGTATGTGGTTAAAGGTCAACAAGCAGGGCGACAAATTGTAAATGACCTGATTACTGCAAGGCTTGGCTTTGCAATTGGCGCACCCGTTGGCGAACCTAAGATTGTTGAATTGTCGGCTGAACTTATTGCGATTGAACCTTGTCTCTCTCATATTCCTTCAGGCACAGCACACGCTACTCTCTTTATACCAGATTGCTTTGATAGTTGGGAGTTGATTGCAACTAGCGAACCTCAAAATAGATCCAGGTTTGCTCTGCTTGCTGTGTTGTACGGATGGGTCTATGCTAACGACATCCAGTTTATTTTCCAGAAGAATCCACCGCGATTAGTTTACTCGGTGGATCACGGCCATTTCTTTCCCGGTGGTCCCGATTGGACAAAGCTTGACCTGATGCAAGCACCCCAAGCTGACAATACTCCGGACAGTTTTTAAGCAGCCAGAGTACCATAAGACAAGACTGAAGGAAGGTTAGGGTGATTTAAAATC
>NZ_JAUBTR010000024.1:0-100129 GCF_036705045.1 Microcoleus sp. BR0-C5 | reverse complement strand
CAAGGTCGTGTCATCAATACTTGGGCTGATGTCATCAACCGCGCTAACTTGGGTATGGAAGTGATGCACGAGCGCAACGCTCACAACTTCCCCCTCGACTTGGCCGCCGGTGAAGTCACCCCAGTAGCAATGGTTGCTCCTTCCATCAACGGCTAAATTTAGCTTTTGATTTAACAAAAAGCGCTCCTAGAAATAGGGGCGCTTTTTGTTTTGGCAAGTAGAATTTGATAGATTTCCTTCTGTTAAATCCGTTAAATCCCATACACTGCGCGTTGCCGAGCTTCCTTCTTCCTGATTAATCTGATATATTGATTAAGAATTATTATTTTTGGCAATCATCAAAGTGGCGATATTTAACAGGCACAAATTTGAAAAACTCGTGGTTCATAAATCCCAAACATTAGCCTGGGCGATCGCATTTTTTAGTGGCATTTTGATGGCATTGACAACCGCACCAGTAAATGCTTGGCTATTGGCTTGGGTAGCCCTAGTCCCCCTCTGGATTTGGGTTGTTAGGTATGAAAGACCAAAGCAAGAAGTAAAACAACCAAAATTCTTTATTCTTCCTGCTTCATTCTTCCTTCTTCCTTCACTCTGGGGAATTGGCTATCACGGATTAGCTTTATCTTGGATTATGGGAATTCACCCGATGACTTGGTTGGGAGTTCCTTGGTGGCCGAGTTTGGCGATCGCACTTTTTTGCTGGGCATTCATCACCCTGTGGGGAGCCGCCTTAGTCGCCGTTTGGGCGTGGCTATTTGTAATTTTCAACTCCCTAACTTTACCAAGCAAAAATCCTATTCTTATTCTTAACTCCCCCCCTTTACAAGGGGGGGCTGGGGGGGGTAGCTCCGATCTTGTTCTTCTTAACTCCCCCCCTTTACCAGGCGGGGCTGGGGGGGGTAAAGCTCAATTTTTAGCATTAACTCGCGTTTTAATTGGCACAGCTTTGTGGTGTGCTTTAGAAAGTATTTGGAGTACAGGTTCGCTGTGGTGGACATCACTATCTTACACGCAAAGCCCCCACAATTTAGCAATATTACACCTCGGTCAACTCTCCGGACCCAGCGCAGTAACAGCCGCTATTGTAGGAGTAAATGGCTTAATCGCCGAAGCTTGGCTTGAAGGAAGAAGTCAGAAAGAAGAAGTCAGAAGCAAGAAGTGGATTCCTTATATTTTGCCTGCGAGTTTGTGTTTAGTTTTGCATATTGGAGGATGGAGCTTATACAACCGCCCTTTGAATCAAGAATCTGCAACAGCTTTAAAAATTGGCATTATTCAAGGCAACATTCCTAACGAGATTAAGTTTAATTCAGGGGGCTGGGCGCGCGCTTTGGAAGGTTACACTATTGGATACAAACAGTTAGCAGACAGGAAAGTCGAGGCTGTGTTAATTCCAGAGACGGCTTTGCCTTTTATCTGGACAAACGAGTATCAACGTTCTACTCTTTCCTTTTACCAAGCTATTCTCGATCGCGGCGTTGTGGCTTGGGTTGGAGGATTCGGACAGCAAGAGAATAGTATCACTAATAGCTTATTGGCGATCGATCGCACTGGAGAAATTATCGGCCGCTACGATAAACTAAAGCTAGTGCCTTTAGGCGAATATATCCCTTTTTACGAAATCTTAGGCGGGATTATTAATCGGCTTTCTCCCTTAGATGCTCATTTAGTAGCCGGCAATTCTCAACAATTGTTTGATACCCCGTTTGGCCGCGCCATTGTCGGAATTTGTTACGATTCTGCCTTTGCGGAAATTTTCCGATATCAGGCGGCGAATGGAGGCGAATTTATGCTCACAGCTTCCAACAATGCCCATTACAAACCGCCCATGTTGGATCAACATCATGCTCTAGATGTGATGCGGGCAATTGAGACGGATAGATGGGCAGTTATCGCAACTAATACTGGTTACTCTGCTTTTGTAAATCCTCGCGGCGAAACGATTTGGAAGTCGGGAATTAATACCTATGAAGTCCGAGATGCTACTATTTATCGGCGGCAAACTCGGACTTTGTACGTGCGGTGGGGAGATTGGCTGACGCCTGTATTGTTAGTAGTGGCTGGGTTAATGCGGTTTCTTGTTAAAAATCAACCAGAAGCTTTTAGATTTTAGATTTTATCTACCAATCTAAAATCTAAAATCTAAAATCTAAAATCGAATGACTCTACTTATCTTTCACGTGTTCATGAACGCTAGGAGATAAAGAAATTAAATCGTCGATATTGCGCTGCATGGCAGCACAAATATTGTCCAAAGGCAAATCATTGTCATCGTGCCCGAAGGGATTTTCTATTTCAATGCCGATTTCTTCGATACCGAACAAAGTAAAACTAATTAAAGCCACAACTAAGCCTGTTCCCCAACCCAAATCTTTCACCATTTGAAAGGGCAGTGCCAAACAGTAAAGCAACAATAGTTGTTTCAGGTGAATCGCGTAAGCCAAAGGGATAGGCGTCTTCAAAATCCGCTCGCAGCCGCCTAATACATCAATCATAGAGTTGATCAACTCCTTCATAGCAGTTAACTGATAGACATCAACGCAATTGCCCTCATACTGCTCGTGCAAGTAATCCTCAATCCAAAAGGCAATTTCTAGAGGCGGATTGTTCATCGACTTGAGCTTTTGGTACTGCGCTGGGGACATTAACGGCTCCAACTCTGGATTGACTGATTCTTGCCGCAAGTGCAATTTCAGCGCCACTGCAAAGGCAGGTAACAGGCGCAGGACTGACTTTTTGATCACGATATCCTGCGGGTCTTTTTCCTCAATTGCTACCCAGATTTGGCGCGCCAAATTGCGGACGTTGTTGACTAAAGTTCCCCAAAATTTTCTACCTTCCCAAAATCTTTCGTAGGCTGTATTTGTCCGAAAAACTAACAGTAAACCCAGGACAATACTCGGTACAATACTCGACAAAATTGGTAAGGAAACGGGCAATTTAAAAAAGTGCAGCAGGGAAATAAAAACTCCAAAGCCTCCGCACAGCAAAACCCGGGGCCAAATTGAGGGAATGACAGACCCCCGAACCTGTAATGCAATTTTAAACCAAGACGGTCGATCGACACTCATGCAAGTCTCCTCATTAAATTAAATTCGCCCTCTGGGCCCCAAGTCCATTTTCGATTTTCGATTGACTCCACAGATGCAATCTGGGGGTTGGAACTTTGGTCTAATTTTTTTTGCTCTCCACGACTCCTATCGGGCGCTGGTATAAGTATTTGCGTGCGGTGAGAGCTTCAGAAAAAAGCTTTCCTACAAACAACTTTTGGATTTTACCCAAAAAACTCATCAGCATCAATCTAAAATCTACAATCTAAAATCTAAAATGGATTGACTGATGCACTTAATTCGGTAAGATTAATCATGTATCTTTAAACCTCAGATTCCGTGCAAGAGCTACCGACATCTGTGCCCCCGCATTTTCACCGATTGCCAAACCAACGGTGGCAAATTTATTCGCCTCAACCACAGCAAGCCGAACAGTTTGCCGCTGAAATCGGTTTGTCGCCCTTGCTGGGACAGGTGCTGATTAACCGCGGCATCGATTCTCTGAAAGAAGTGCAAGGGTTTATCGAACCAGAATCTCTGGTTTTGCCCGCGCCAAAGGATGAGTTTCCCGATTTGGCTGCGAGTGTCAAATTTTTGCGGGAGGCGATTTCGGGAGGGCAAAAAATTGCGATTTGCGGCGACTACGATGCTGACGGGATGACGAGCACGGCTTTGTTGTTACGCGCTCTCAGGGTTCTGGGCGCGAATGTGGATTATGCTATTCCCAGCCGGATGCGAGAAGGTTATGGGATTAACGATCGCATTGTAGAAGAATTTCACGCCGAAGGTGTTGCTCTCATTCTGACTGTTGACAACGGCATTGCAGCTTTTGGTCCGGTGGCCAGAGCGCGAGAACTCGGTGTCAAAGTTATTATTACAGACCACCACGATTTGCCGCCAAAACTGCCGCCGGCTGATGCTATTCTCAACCCAAAATTAATTGCAGAATCTTCGCCTTATCGCGGTTTGGCTGGCGTAGGCGTTGCTTATGTTTTGGCGATTACTTTGGCGATAGATATGCAGAAAGTGGACGGGTTGGTGAATCCGCTGCTGGAGTTATTTACTTTGGGAACAATTGCGGATTTGGCACCTTTGACTGGAGTTAACCGCCGCTGGGTAAAGCGGGGTTTGCGGCTGTTGCCTCATTCGCAATTGGCGGGTATTCAGGCTTTGATTCATGTGGCAGGAGTCCAGCCGGGAAGTGGGGAAAGTCCCTCAATTCTCAAATCGCAAAATAAAACTAAGAATTCCTTAAAGCCTGAAGATATTGGTTTTCGACTTGGGCCCCGGATCAATGCTGTGGGGCGGCTGGCTGACCCTCAAATTGTGATAGAGTTGCTGACAACGGACGATCGCGAATTGGCTCTCAAAAACGCGATGCAGTGCGAACAAATTAATCAGCGCAGGCAGGAGTTGTGCCAGGAAATTGAGCAGGAAGCCATCGCTTGGTGCGAGGAAAGTGAGCTCGACTTGCAGCAAGAACGAGTTTTAGTTGTCGTGCAACCGGGTTGGCACCACGGGGTGATCGGGATTGTAGCTTCTCGGTTGGTGGAACGCTACGGCGTACCTGTGTTTATTGGTACTTTTGAGGATGAGGCTGTAGGGGCGGTGCCCCCGTGCCCGCCCGCTAAAATTGTGCGGGGTTCAGCGAGGGGAATTCCTGAGTTTAATGTATTTGACGGGCTGAATTTTTGCGCGGATTTATTAACTAAATTTGGCGGACACCAAGCGGCTGGCGGTTTTTCGATGCCGGCTGATAATCTCGAACAATTCCGCAATCAACTATCAATTTTTGCCAATCAATGTTTGCAGCCGGAACACCTAAAACCGCTGGTTTCAGTAGATGTGCGAGCGGATTTGGGTGAGATTAATCTCGACCTTTACCGACAAATTGATGCTCTGGAACCTTGCGGAATTGAAAATAAGGCTCCTGTATTTTGGACGCCTAATGTTTGCATAACTGAACAGAAAATTGTGGGTAAAGGAGGTCACGTTAAACTAACTGCAACTCAAGATGGAAAACTATCGGCTAGTGTGAAGGCGATTGCTTGGCGTTGGGGCGAATATTTTCCTTTGCCTCGGCGGGTTGATATTGCTTACCGATTACGGGAAAATAGTTTTAATGGCAAGACATCGGTTGAGTTAGAATTGTTGGGTGTCCGGCTTCCGGCAAATGCTGCTAGTTCCAGGCCGCCGATGTTCGGAAAAGTTGAGTTTGATTATTGCGATCGCACTTATTCTTGCAGTCTGTCTCCCGTCGGATCTAGCGAGGAATTGAGAATTCGCAACTCTCAAGGGCAAGTTTTGGCTGTTGCACCCGGACAAAACATCGGTTTGTTAGGCAACTCTCGCAAAGATGCTAGAGAAGTCGATGTATCTCTACCTTTTTTTGAGAATTTGATTCAAACTGCTAAACACGCCCTGGGTATTTGATAACTCGGTATTTGATAAAAAATCTCGTGCAGCATGGAAGAGTGGCGATCAAGCGTTGTGAATTTTGTATAATTTAAAACTCAAAACTCCCAACTCTCGATCGCCCCGGAGCGTGGTATAATTACAGGTCGCCGCCTTTAGCTGCCAAGAGAAAAATCACGATTGGGCCAGAAAGCACGACGGCCGCGAGTAAAGCTACCTGAACAATGAGTTGGTAGTCTACACCACCCAGACCACTGAAAAGATCGGTTATAAAGTCCATTTGTCCTCCTGACTGTAGTGATTAAGTCTAGATTGTTGAATTAGAAAATCCGCTTCTGATTTTACCGGGCGATCGACCATATTTTTTAAGGAACTTTACAAAATTCAACAAAATGTAAACTACGATCGACCTCTCAGTCACAGAAAACCAGGGACTTGATGCCCCTTCCCGGCAAGTCCCCCCAATCTAAAATCTCAAATCTCAAATCGAACCGCCCCTTCGGGATATCCGCCTCCGGCGCTGGCAATTGATATACTTGAAGAGCTTTAGTCTCCTAAAGTTTGGCATTTTCCACATAATGCTCCGAATCTAAAATCTAAAATCTAAAATCTAAAATCTAAAATCAAACTATGGCTACTTGGCGTTGCGTAAAGCAGTGCGGTGCTTGTTGTTACCTCGACCCAACAGAGCGCCCAGACTTAGACGAGTATTTATCTGAAGACGAATTAGCGCTTTATTTGAGCTTAGTCGGAGAGGACGGTTGGTGTATAAATTTTGACAAAACCACCAGAGAATGCGGAATTTATGCCGATCGACCGCGCTTTTGTCGGGTAGACTCAGAGGTGTTTGAGGAAATGTACGGCGTTGAGCCGACGGAATTGAACGATTTCGCGATCGAGTGCTGCTTGGAGCACATTGAAGATCTTTATGGCGATCGATCTTTGGAAATGATCCGCTTTAACTCTGAAGTCGGAATTCTCGCCTTACCTGACGGTGTTGCATAATTGCGGGATGATTTTGATTGTTTTGTGGGATGGGATCTCGTAGCCCGAAGGCGTGTATTTTCACAGCAGGCGGGACACCCCACAACCATCCTCCTCAAATTGTGCAACGCCTACCTGACAACAACTAACAATCTCCTGGTTTCTCACCGGGAGAGTGTCAAAATAAACAAATCAAGGAAATATCGCGCAGTTGAGTTGAGCTATGAGTAATCGAGAGGGTTTTACAGGGGGATTTATTGCCGGAGCTGCAGTTGGTGGCTTGGTGGGTGCAGTTTTAGGCGCGGTGCTGTCGCGGCGCGCTGCTGAAGCTTTGCTGAGTGAACCTTCAGACGCAAAAACCAGAAAAATCCGCCAGAGGAAAGCCAGCCAACTCGAAGCCGACGGGATGGAAGTAGCAAGGCTGAGTTTAGAAGATAAAATTGCCCAGCTAAATCAGGCAATAGATGACGTGCGGCTGCAACTGGGCGACGTAAACGGGAACGCGCAGGGACACAACAGCGAGGGTTCAATCGCCCAAGACTCCTGAATCCATTTAAAATTTTAGATTAGTCTGGCAGATCAATGGGGGCTACTAACATCTTGCGCTATTCTCAACAACTGGCTTTTGGGCCTGTTCCACAAACAGTGAATTTTATTGTGGGGAGTAGGGGTTGGGCATCCTGTCCTGCCCGCCCGTAAAAAGCCTGATGCTCCCTCTTCCTCCTCTATCACTCCCCCAGCTATGCTAAACTCAAAGTTAAAGTGTCTGTAAACTTTACCAAGAAATTGGGTCTAAAGCCCCGTCCTTATAGGACGGCTTTAATTAATTGCCTACCTTATAAGCGTTTAGTCAATTAATATTTATTTTTCCAATTTCACTGTATTCTATTAAAATAAAAATAGAGTACAATGATATTATACTACAGGTAGAATAACCGCCGATACACATGAGACACCAAGCTCAAACGACTGGTCGGGAAATAATAATGGTTAGTGGGTGGCGAAAACCACGAAAAAAACAGCTAGGCTAACTAACGTAAGCCAAAACCAGAAAAGTAAACTTTTGGAATTTAAACCGTACCGAGCGGGCATACGGAAACCTGAGAAGTAATTCTCGAACGCTTGGGGAGATAAAACCCTCTGGGACTAACTAAATTAGGCTCGATACTTGGTTCAATTGAACGGGTATTTGGTTTAAGTATTGCCGCAAGGATAGCTAGTTTTAAGGTGTGTCGCCAGAACCAAGAATCCCCGCTGCTTTAGCACGGGAGTGTCAATCAAACTAGAAGCAAAATTTATGAGTTCTTCAATAGGCCTTTTGGCAACCACGCTGTCCACATTTCTGCAAATCTATGTAGCCCTGATGATTATTCGGGTGCTGTTAAGCTGGTTCCCTAACATCAATTGGTACGACCCCCCGTTTTCAATTTTGAGTCAGTTAACAGATCCTTACCTCAATCTATTCCGCTCGATTATCCCCCCCTTGGGAGGGATTGACTTTTCGCCACTGATTGCGTTTTTTGTACTTCAGTTCGGATCGGAATTCTTGATCGGTCTTTTGACCAGCCTGCAAACATCTTTGTAGTTGGAAAAGCTTAAGTTTTTCAGCATCGAGCGTAAATTGTTTTGCCGACCTAGCTGCCGACAACTAAATTTTAGATTTGACATTTTTAGATAAACTCCCCGGTTGAAAAGCTGGGGAGTTCATCGTAAATTAGAAATGAGAAATTGCCGGCCACTCAACAATCCAAAATCGAAAACTGCATCGCAATTTCACGGGCAGCCAACCCAAAATCTCCAAGAGTTTTGTTAGCGGCGAACCACGCCAGTAAAACCTGTAGCTTTAAATTGCTTGAGTTTCAAAGGTGTTCGTTGATTGGCTGCAACGGAAATTCTGAGCTGAAAATCGCTCACTCCTGGAGGAACTTCTTCTATAGAACCCAAGCGAGTCCGGTTTTGCATCACCGGATTGTCGTCGGCATCATAAATGCGGCCGAAAATATCGGCATTGACAACGGGTTTGCCGGTACTATTTTCAGCTTTCCCAGTAATCAAAAAGCAGTTAGCTTCCATAGAACTGCCACTGGTGACTGTTCCTTCTCCCATTTCGGCGGGACATTCGCGATAAGAAAGGTCGGAAAGTTTAATCTGCGTCAGAGCCCAAGCAGGTGGAGTGAATACCAAACTAAAAATTCCGATTAGGCAAGTAGCAAAAAAAAGGCTGATAGCTCGAAATTTCATAAATTGCGGGGCAAGTATATTTTAATTCTCAGCTTAGCGCGAATTGGGCCTCAAATTCCTCCTTATAGGAATTCGGAAAACTCAAGCTACTTTTTGAAGAAATGGCATTAATCTAGACCTAAATGCTGTCGCAAGGCTTGGCGCATCACATCGACTGGGACAGATTCTTTATCCAGCCAAATTTTTAAGGCGGCTGCTCCTTGTTGAACTAGCATTTCGAGTCCGTCAATAGCTCGCGCTCCCCGAAGCTGTGCGTCTTTGAGAAACTTGGTAGGATTAGGGGTGTAAATTAAATCATAGACGATCGCACCTGCGGAAATTCGATCGATCGCACCAGCCGCAAGCGGCGACTTTTCCCCCTGCGGATACATCCCCACAGGCGTCGTGTTCACCAGCAAATCTGCCTGCGAGATTAAGCTTGACAAATTATCCCAAGTATGCACCTGCAAATTCTGCACGGGCATCGGAGAATTGACCCAACTCTGCTGAAATTCCCCTAAATTTTGTTCGCTGCGGCCGACAACGTGAATCTCTGCACATCCCAATTGAGCGCATCCAGCCACAACAGCTCTCGCAGCCCCGCCATTCCCCAAAATTACCGCTACTTTCTGACTCCAATCGGAACCCCCCCTAGCCCCCCCTTGGTAAGGGGGGGGACAGGATTCAACAGCCCCCCCTTGGTAAGGGGGGGGACAGGATTCGACAGCCCCCCCTTGGTAAGGGGGGGGACAGGATTCGACAGCCGTATTGCCCCTTTCTAAGGGAGAGGTCGCCTCTTTAGCCTCCCCTTGGTAAGGGGGGGTTGGGGGGGTTTGCAGCGGCGCGAGAAAGCCTTCAACGTCAGTATTTGTGCCACACCAACCTTTGTCAGTCAGGTATACGGTATTGACTGCGCCGATCGATCGGGCGATCGGGGAAACGGACGACAGCAGCGGTAAGATGGCTTGTTTGTGCGGAATCGTAATACTAAATCCCCGAACGCCGATCGCCGCAAATCCTGCAAGAGCAGCTTTTAAATCCCCTGGTTTTACCGGAAACGGCAAGTAAACAAAATCGACTCCCAAGTGGGAAATAGCAGCATTGTGCATCGCCGGCGACAGAGAATGTTCGACGGGATGACCAATTACTCCTAACAGTTTAGTAGTGCCTTTAATCATTTTTGTTAGTTGAGTGTTGACTGTTGACTGTTAACGGTTGACTGTTGAGTTTTGTTAGGTTTCATACCACATCCTGCTACAGTTGGGCCCTTATTCTTTAGTCAGCTAGCAGTGAACTTCGTTGGTTCAGAAGCGATTTTCCTCGCCGAGTGACTGTCAACCGTCAACTGTTAACTGTCAACTGTCAACTGTCAACTGTTTCCCGAAACTCTTTGGCGTCAGCCAAAATCGGATTGACATCAAACCAGTAATCCTCGCCGTAACGGTATTCAAACACCCAGAGACTCCGCAGCAATATTTGGTATTTAGTTTCCCCGTTCACAGTTTTGGTAGCGGATACTTGGCGCAGCAATTGCCACTCATCAGGTTCGATCGCCAAAGTAAGCTGGTGGCGGCGCTGGACGATCACATTTTCCAAAGTTTCCCGCGACAGAGGAGGGTCTTGTTTCTGCAGACAGCCATACAGTAGTTGCAGCAAATTGCGGACATGACCGCCGCTGACTCGACACAGGCGATCGAGAGTTTCCGCAGAGTCGAAAACTTTGCCCACCAAAGCATAGCGCTGCGAAGGATGCACCGTCGGAAAGGCACGCGCCAGAACCATCTGCCGCAGCAATTCCACACCCTCAGAGCACTCAGAACCATCGCTCAACTGTACCGGCACCATCGGCAAAACCTTCGGATCTACCCCAAATCGATTGGTCAACTGGCCCAAATCGTTAGAGAAAATCAGCACCAAAGGAATTGTATACACGACGTGGCAATTTAGTCTTGCCAATTGTTCGCCGCGATCGACAAACAGGTATTCCGGCTGCAGCCGCCCCGTCGGTTTCGCGCACAGGTGTATGCGATCGAGATTGTCGATAATTACTACAAGTCCTTGTTTCCCTTGGCGTTTGAGTTCTTGATTAGCCGGCTCCAGCAACTCCTTATTAAGCGCATCTAAAATTACGTTAGTTCGCGGCTCCAAATATTGCCTCAACTCCGATCGCAGATTCGGAGCATCTTTCGCCTTAGCAGTAATTTTGCCAATTCCCAACGCCAGAGAAAATTCTCCCTCCGTGCTGGCATTTATTTCCCCCAAACCAGGAACATTAGCTTCAGCCCTCAAGTCTATTTGAGTTTGAAAAACCTCAGCAACCCCTTTGAGCAAAGCTTTAAAACCCGTCGGTTGCAGCTTGATTTTCATTTTCTCAATGCTTTCGCTCACCTGACGAGCAACGCTCAACAAAATGTCAGTGATATCGACATCTGCCATGTCTAAGTCTTTACTCGACTCAAAGTAAACAACATGAAATCCTTCTTGCTGCAATTGAGCTTGCAGCCGCAGCAATTCTGTTGATTTACCAGAGCCGATGTGACCGGTGAATAATTGACAGGTAGGTGCATCCGGGGACAGACGGCTGATGGTGCGCTCCAATTGTTCTACGATTGTGCCGCCCCGCACTGATGAGAAATCGATATAGTATTGTCGGTCTTGTTGATTTGCTACTGCCAGGGTGTAGCTGGGATTGCAGGCGCTATAAAATTTCTGTAAATTTAGTTCCATACCCTGTTCCATCTTTCACAACATTATGCCCTAATTCCTTATTCGTTTCGCTACTTTACTAATCAGAACAAGTGGCCCGTTTATTGTACTGTTTTATTTTTCGGTCAATATCTTGATGTTGCTCATACAATTTGAGATTTGAGATTTGAGATGGGTAATGACTAATCACTATCGGGTTGGCTTATTCCCTCCCTGGCTATTCTTTTTTTAAACTTTTATCATCATACGCACTCACCAATTATACCTAATTTTTGCCTACAGGGAATGAAGGGAAGTCACTAATACCCGATAACTAGGCAATGGCTCTGTCTGTGCCGATCGCAATTTTGTATATTGAAATCAACGACGAAGAGTGGGCGGTAATGTTCTCGCGTCAAAGTGGCTATTTGAGTACGGTTAACCGAATATATAAAGGACGGGTGCAAGTTCCCGCCCCGACTTCATAAACCAATATATTGTGTTTTCTATGCTGAATAGTCCGATAAATTATCTATATTCAGCCTCGGATACAAAAAATACTTGTTGTCAGTTTGAATAAAAAAGACACGCTAGTATATAAACCGCCTTGGCGGTTGCTATATCGCCATTAACCGATTAATCATGGCTATAATTACTAATCATAAGGTTAGCGAAATCAAGAAGCTAATCCGCATTTAAATTGCAGAGTAAAATAAATTTTTCCTCTTGTGGGGAGTAGGGGTTGGGCCCGAAAGCCCGCCCTCAACATACAAATTAAATGCACAACAGCTTAGATCAACAAACCCATATTCTTTTCGTCCTATACTTTGTAGTTTGGTATTCTTGAGTGGCAGTTAGTGTGATTATTCAAATCCTAAATATACTCAGTACGGTCAGAGACCATACTGAATTGCCAACCATTTCTCACGCTTGCCAGCCCGTTATCAAATTTCTCTGTCTCATCAAACTGTGGTTCAATTTAGTCCACTTAAGTGGACTTCAGCTATGAGACAGGGATTTCAATCCCTGTCGGATTCTCGGACTCATCGATCGACCCCGATCGCACTTTTGGGGCGATCGGGTTTTGCTTTCAGTCCGCCGGGGATTGAAATCCCTGTCGGACTATGGAACTCGCCGATCGATCAACAGCGTAACATCACCAAAAATCCCCCGCTACAGCATTACCATAGCGAGGGATTTTTGTCAACCTAGAAAATCAACTTTCTTGCAGTTTGTTGTTAGCTTCTGTCGATCGCAGCCACAGGCTCAAAACTCGGAACCACAATCTCACCATTCTGCTTAGTCAACTGGTTGTACAGTCTTTCAGTATTCGGGAAATTAGCAGCCGGTAGAGTCGGAAAGCGGCGGTAAGGAACAGTATCCTCACCAAAAGCCTCAGCATATTCAACGCTGTTCAACATCGCGTTGATAAAGCCCTTAATCCCTTTACTTGCCAAGATTTGGTTATAAGTCCGAATCTCCGCTTGATTGCGGGGAGCACGGCCCAAGAAGTGCTTCGTACCCAACTCAATCACCTTAGTATTGGGATAAGGTGCGTAGAACTGTTTGACGTACAGCGACGAGCAGCCCAAAGCCTCAATGAACTCCTTCAGATTGATTTCATTGTTGCCAAGTTTGCTTTCTAGCGCCGTGAATTCATTCTTCACAACGTAGGGATTCAAGTCGCGTTCAAAAACTTGACGGTAAGCAGCTTGAATTAAAGTTTTCAAAGCTACTTTGTCCGAAGTAGTCGTCAGCTTGAACACCTTAGTTTGTTCGCGCCGCTTGCTGACACCTTGAGCAATCCGACTTTGCAACTCGATATCGCCCCGGTTGCCTGCTGTACCCAGTTCAATAAACCGAGGAGTTTCGGGCGTCTGAGCTTGGAGATTTTGCTCAGCGACGGAACCCGATCGCATCGTCCGCATCGACAAACCAGCGGGAGTTACATAGCGCTCGTAGGGTACTGTATCTTCCCCAAAAGCTTCGTTGTACTCCGTGCTGTCCATGATGCTATCAACCAGCGCGTAGAAACCCTTCTTAGCGCAAATGTCAAAGTAAGCGTTCATTTCCTGACGGCCATAGGTAGGGCGTCCCAGGAGTCGGCGGTGAATGTACTCGATCGCCTTACAAACGTAGAGCTTGCTCCAGTACATATTGCGGAACACATCAGACTTCGCCAACATCCGAATAAATTCGCGCATCGGAATCTCGCCGTTTTCCAGCTTAATTTCCGCCACCTTTTGGCGCTGGCCGTCGAACACATCGCGACCAAACACTTGCAGGTAAGCAGCCCGAATCACCGCTTGAGTCGAACTTTCGGTAAATTTGACACTGGAAGCATTGCTGTAGCTGCTAGAGACACCGCGGGCAGTTTTCTTGGAAGCGACATAGTTGCTCGGTAACTGGTCTAATTTAAAGACCTTGGGGCCCAGAGAACCAGGAGCAGCACCGCGAGCCGCCGGATTGCTCAACTGATTGTCAATACCTGCACCTTGACGGATCAGGATGCGGCGGGTGTCCTTGCCGAAGGGAGCCGGACGGCTCTTGGGGTTGCGAGTTTCTTTCGGGAAAATCGCGCCAAACTGAATTTCTAAGGGGTCATTACCAACACCGTAAACGTGCTGGTCTGGCAGAGGCTGCGTGTAGCCGGCAAACAAGGTGATGAACTGAGGAACCTTGCGGAACGGAGCGCTGAAATTGAACAAATCAATTTGCGGGCCCCAGTTGCGACACTCCTGAGCTTCTTGGCCCAAACCGCGCAGGTAAGGCACTGTTTCTTCACCGAAGTAGTCGGAATATTCCTGGGAATAAACCATCGCGTCTACGAGGGCTGGCAGGCCGCCTTTGCTGACGATCGCAAAATACTTGCTAAATTCCTCCCGCGAGCTCAAACCGCGGCCTAGGAAGTGACGGGCTGCCAATTCTACAGCGCGGCTGTTGACAAACGGCTCGTAGAATTGCTGACGGTACAGAGGAGATTTACCAAGGCGGCGAATAAACTCTTTCATCGAGATTTCGCCATTTTTGACCTTGGATTCCAAGTCAGAAATGCTTTGGCTGTATGCGCGGCTAATGTCGCGCTCGAATACTTGGCGGTAAGCTGCTTTGATTACTTCTAGCTTTTCGGCCGAAGACAGGCCGGTTTTCATGACGAATTTCGACCGTCGCTCCGCTGCGTTGAAGTAGATTTGAGGCAGTTGCAAGCCTTGCTGGTCGTTGCTTTCGCGTTGCCGCACCTTGTCTGAAGGTGTCGGAGCTTTGAATTCGGTAATTGCTACGTCGAAATACTGTCCGACGATCGCCGCTGCCTCTGCATTGTTTCTGAAATAGCCCAAAGATGCTGCCTTCATTTCCTGCATTGCCACAATTGTGGCCGCCGAAGAGCAAGCATTTTCGATGATTTCCCGCAATCCGCGCACGTTCACCGAAATAATATTTGGGTCGCCAGCTACGATCGCGTAGGTGATGTAACGCAAAAACCAGCTCAAATCCCGCAGAGATTTGGTCATGTTGCCCGGGCCGTAGCGCGAGACATTGATCGGCTGAAATCCTGCTGGGATTGGGCCGCTGTAGCCGCCACCGTTGCCAGAAAATAGATTTCCTAGCCCCAAGAAACCACCGCCACCGCCACCGCCACCGCCGTTGCCGCCGCCTGCGCGACCTTCAACGTAGGTAACAGTTCCCAGTTTCATGCCTTCAGAGACATTGCCCGATCCGCCACGAGCCGCACCGGCCATAGCCATCGCAGGTTCTTGTGGTCTTTCCAAAAATGCCAGCGGGGAACCGCCGGTAAAAATCCGGTTGGCTGCGCGGGATACTATCAGTTCCGAGTTTTGGGTCAGCGTCGCAGAGATATCGATCCGAAGAGCCCCGGAACTGAAATAACTTGCCAGTTCGCTGAGTTCGCCCCGCTGTAGGAAGCGGTCTTGCTGTTCTGCTTGCGAAATTGTTGCGACCGGTACAGTTTGATATAGTTGCGGACGCGCAACCGAGCTTCCACCACTTGCTTTTACAGTCATTAGACTCTTTCGCTCCCTATCCAAATAGTTGCAGCATTTAACCAGACTAACCTTGCCTTCTGATGCAGGTCAAAGTAGGTATTTTTGCTTTGTTTACTTTTTGCCTTTACCTGTCACGAGGTTCGGGCGCGCTTACTTTCTTAGATTAAAATGTTTTGGTTTCATCTTTCTGCCTGCGGGGAAATGTCCGATCCGAAGGCAGGCACGGGGTACTCCCTCCGCTGCGATCCGCCGGTATACCCGTGGAAAAAAAGACTCGGCAGGAGAGTTGCCTTTGGGCGATTGCAGCCAGTGCCTTGAATTAAAGGAAAAGAAAATCAAAAATTTTCTTCTGCCTGTTTCGGGGCTTTTGACTTTCTGCGGAAAGACGCCTCCGCTTTACCCGACAGTTCAGCGGTGGGCTATTGACAGTCCTTGTTTGTTAAAAAGCCTGTCGAGATTTATTGTATAGATTTAAGAGAGCTTATATGAGAAAAAATGATAAGTTTTATTACGCAGAAGCTGTCAGGGCTTGCTACCAGGGGTTAGTCGATCGCCCGATCGCTCTCTCTTAGGCTTCCCAACTTGGCGAGACGCCACTTTGGTTGCCAGTAACGCAGCAACAGAAGTGCATGGCGTAGCGCTGTTACCCCATAGCTACTGACAACCAATCTCAAAACTCACGCACAATTGCCTCACTTATGGATACTACGCCTGATATCAGTGCTGCCGTGCGGCGGCTTTACGATACTTTCCCTTTCCCGCCCGATCCTTTGTCAGATGAACCGCCCCCTGGGTACAACTGGCGCTGGAGTTGGCCTGATGCTTACAATTTTTGCACCGGCCAAAAGCCGCCAAAACTCGATATTCGGATTTTAGATGCTGGCTGCGGCACTGGTTCGAGCACCGATTATCTGATTCACCTCAATCCTGAAGCTTCGGTGACGGCGATCGACCTGAGTGAAGGTGCTTTGAAGGTAGCACAAGAACGCTGTCGCCGATCGGGCGCGCGAGAAGCTGATTTTCGCCACCTCAGCCTGTACGATGCCGCCGAGTTAGACGGCGAGTTTGATTTGATCAACTGCGTGGGCGTGCTGCACCACTTACCCGATCCGATCCGGGGCATTCAAGCGCTGGCGGCGAAGTTGGCGGAGGGTGGTTTGATGCACATTTTTGTGTATGCTGAGCTCGGACGCTGGGAAATTCAACTCATGCAAAGGGCGATCGCCCTTCTCCAAGGCCCGCAAAAAGGTGACTATCCCGATGGTGTGAAAGTCGGCCGTCAAATCTTTGCTTCCTTACCAGAAAACAACCGTCTTGTCAAGTACGAAAAACAGCGTTGGGCAGGAGAAAATCAGCGGGATGAATGTTTTGCTGATATGTACGTTCACCCGCAGGAAATTGATTACAATATTGAGACTTTGTTCGAGTTAATCGACGCTTCGGGATTGGAATTTATTGGTTTTTCAAATCCGGGATATTGGCAGTTAGAAAGACTTTTGGGGAAAGCACCGGAATTGATAGAAAGAGCTCAGGGTTTGACGGAACGGGAGCTTTATCGATTAATTGAATTGTTGGATACGGAAATCACTCATTACGAGTTTTTCTTGGGCAAAAAACCGGTTAATAAAATTGATTGGTCGGACGATAAAGCACTTTTGGCTGCTGTTCCTGAGTTGAGTGGTTGTATGCACGGTTGGCCGAGTCAACAAGTGTTTGATTGCAATTACCAATTGGTCAATTTGTCAAGTGCGGAATTTGAGTTTTTGCAAGGTTGTGTACCCCCCCCAGCCCCCCCTTGCCAAGGGGGGGAGAAAGAGGTACAGAAGACTGTTGGGGAGATTTTGGCGGATGTGGAGATGGGATTGGATGAAGTGCGATCGATCTTATCAAAACAGCTCATTTTGCTAACACCGAAATAAGACTTAGGCATAGGTCAGAAACCGGGTTTTTTACTAAATCTTGGTTATACACGGTAAATTCTGTGAAAAACCCGGTTTCTCGCTCGGAGTATAATTTCTGTTAAATTCCCGTAATCACTGCATTGACAGCATCAGGATTCATTGGGTGTGCTGTATCGATGCTACGCAGCAGTATGTTTGTATCTACGAGAAACGGCATTTAACCTCTGTCTCCATAAATGCTCTCTCTGCTAATAGCTTCATCTGAAAGAGTGGGGAGATTTAGGGTACGATGACTGTCAACCCATTCTTGAAATGCGATCGACCATTCTGTTGGGGTAGCTGTTTCATAAAATGGACGTTGTTGAGGTTCAATTAGCTGTTTGAGCATCGCATCTAGTAATTGTTTAATCTGATCCGCCGTGCGGTTGGTGATTTTTCCCAAAACTTGAGTAATCGTCTGTATCTCTTGTTCGTGAGATTGCTGAAGATTGTGCAGCATAATTATCCTTGAGTGCAAGTTTTTGGGCTGATGATAGCGGGGTCGATCGCACTTTTTAAATTGATTTTAATATTATAACTGTAGCGCAAAGCCTAGGAAGTAGGCGATTGGTCGTTCCCAGGCCAAAGCCTGGATGCACGTACTAGGATTTTCTGTGATTGCGAACGTAGTGAAGCAATCTCAAAGCTGACGCACCTTTCCCAAATCCAAAATCCCAAATGGATTGACACAGGCCCCCGTCTGCGGCTACGCTTTGAAGTTAGAGGTTGCTTTGCTCGAAGAGGAAGTAGCCCGCGTCGCCCAAAAATCTAGTTGCACTGCCCAAAGCTGTTGGTAGCAGCAATGGACAGCTCACCGCCAAACTGGTATCAGCAGTCTGGAGGCTAACGGAGTATCTTAACATCCTCTGTAGCCGCCCTGCTATGCGTTGAAAAGCGGGGCGGCTGGGTTTTTGGGTTTTTCTAGAAAACCCAAAACCAGGAGAACATAATTATGTCACAGGAATTCTTGCCTGACGACAACAAATTTGCACGGCCAAATGACGACTCAGCAGCAGAATCGGAACAGGATGTGGTTTGTGTAACGGTGACAGGTTCGCCCAAGGGTGTCAGGGAAACCATACTCACTTTGTACCGCCTGGGATTTGCCCAAGTCGGCGATTGGAGTCCCGTACAGCGTGCGGCTAATCCGAAGCAAGTGATGAGTGTGCTGATTCGCCGTCGGAAGCGCAAAGCGTAGGTGTGACAAAAGCACCTGAGCCAGCGATTATTTAGCTGGTATTGCGAGGCTCGCGGTAAAATAGCTCAAAGGCAATTTTTGCGTCGCGAGCCTCGCAGCATTACTGGGTAAGGGTTTCAGCTATTTTCCTGAACGAGTAGTGGTGCGATTTCTGAAAAAAATCCCTGAGCCTCGCAAATCGCCTCTGGACACTTTGCGCTGTATGGGATGTACAATGCAGGAGTCCCCACTCGCTGGGGAAACTAATTGAATGGAAACTTAAGGTATGCCGAATTGGGCGAGGTCTACCCACCTGCGTAAGCAGTCCCCACTCGCTGGGGAAACTAATTGAATGGAAACTCAGAATATGAGATTTTAATGTTGCAATATCCCCCATGAGTCCCCACTCGCTGGGGAAACTAATTGAATGGAAACATGATTGCTAGTTGGTATCCGTGATGTTCAGAGGTTGTTTTCAGTCCCCACTCGCTGGGGAAACTAATTGAATGGAAACTAAAACTGCTATTACCGGGAAAAATAAAGATGAGTCCCCACTCGCTGGGGAAACTAATTGAATGGAAACTCTTCTAGATCGAGGTCGATCGCTCGGTATTTAAAAGAGTCCCCACTCGCTGGGGAAACTAATTGAATGGAAACGTGTCGATCTCTTCGACTTCTATAAACCAAGGGCTTTGTGTCCCCACTCGCTGGGGAAACTAATTGAATGGAAACAATGTAAATCACTAGGCAATGCAAAACTAATTGGGTCCCCACTCGCTGGGGAAACTAATTGAATGGAAACAAAGCATCTGGGGCTTTGGAGCCAAATACTGAAAAGCTAGGACGTTGTGTCCCCACTCGCTGGGGAAACTAATTGAATGGAAACTACCTAGCGTTCCGCTGTAGGGCGAGAAAAGTGGTCCCCACTCGCTGGGGAAACTAATTGAATGGAAACTTTTTAGCTTCTGCCTTAGTTTTGATCCGGTTGAGTGTTTCAGTGGTCCCCACTCGCTGGGGAAACTAATTGAATGGAAACTTCACTTCGCACTTGAAAGCGATCGCAAAATGGCGATACGTCCCCACTCGCTGGGGAAACTAATTGAATGGAAACACAAACCAGACAATCGGGTCGTTTAGATAGAGAGTGTCCCCACTCGCTGGGGAAACTAATTGAATGGAAACTGAATATTGATTGGTTGGTTGTTGAAAGTTAGACTTGTCCCCACTCGCTGGGGAAACTAATTGAATGGAAACACTGCTAGCCTGTAAGAATGTAGTTTGTCATCTGTTTGATGTCCCCACTCGCTGGGGAAACTAATTGAATGGAAACACTCCGCACCATCTCAGGGCGTTCTGCTGTTAATTCGAGGGGTCCCCACTCGCTGGGGAAACTAATTGAATGGAAACCGGGCTATTACCCTATACTTTTTTATCAATAGGGCTACTTTACGTCCCCACTCGCTGGGGAAACTAATTGAATGGAAACTGTCCTTTGGTTAGTAAATATAGGGAATGTACTTTCAGTCCCCACTCGCTGGGGAAACTAATTGAATGGAAACGTTGTTATGTTATCCACGTAGAATTCGCGCGGCGGTTTGTCCCCACTCGCTGGGGAAACTAATTGAATGGAAACATTACAGTTGAATCAGTGAATCCGACAAATTGTCCTGTCCCCACTCGCTGGGGAAACTAATTGAATGGAAACTGTAAACCTCCATGATGTATGCCTTTGCAGCCCAAAAGATTTCAAGTCCCCACTCGCTGGGGAAACTAATTGAATGGAAACAAACCTGACAGATAGAGGTGGATGAGAGTTTGCTTGACTCGTCCCCACTCGCTGGGGAAACTAATTGAATGGAAACTCCTTTATACCCAGCTTTCCAAGCACTTTTAGCCCCTTGATTAGTCCCCACTCGCTGGGGAAACTAATTGAATGGAAACTTCCAGAAGAAGTGGGTCTCACTAGGCTGGTAGCTGATGCCCGAAGTTGTCCCCACTCGCTGGGGAAACTAATTGAATGGAAACAAGGTAGTAGTCCCGTTTGTTACAACGGCTTTGTTACTCATAGAGTCCCCACTCGCTGGGGAAACTAATTGAATGGAAACTAATCTCCTTGGCTACTTTCAACGTCAGGCTTCTTTTTTTCTCACTACTTGCTCAAACCTGAAATCCTGACCTAAACCAACCAGGATTATTTGCAACTATAATTACGCTTATTAGTACAAAATATTGCTTTATGGACTACCACGACATCATCACAATTGAACCGGGAAAACGCAGTGGCAAACCATGTATTCGGGGAATGCGAATCACCGTCTACGACATCTTAGAATATCTCGCCGGTGGCATGACGGAAGCAGAAATTCTGGAAGATTTTTCAGAATTAACTTCGGCAGACATCAAAGCCTGCCTTGCTTTTGCGGCAGATCGTGAGAAAAAGTTATTTGTGGTATCCCTGTGAAACTGCTATTCGACGAAAACCTCTCAGACCGAATTCTTCAGAAAATTCTCGGTTTGTATCCCGATTCTGTTCATGTCAAAACCCTAGGACTGACAAATACTGATGATGCAGAAATTTGGGAATATGCAAAGACAAATGATTTTGTGATTGTTTCCAAAGATTCTGACTTTCATCAACGGAGTTTACTTTACGGTCATCCTCCCAAATTTATTTATCTCCGTGTTGGCAATTGCTCAACATCTAAAATTGTTCAAATTCTGCGAGATGAAATCGCTATCATTAGTCAGTTTGGAGATAGAGAAGCAGAGAGTATACTGGTATTGTCCTAGCATGAAACCAAAAAAGCAAAGATTGAGGAGATATCAACTTAAGGATTTTACAGGAGTGAATAAAATATCCAGCAAGTTAAGCTAATATAAAGTTGTTGATCTCTGCTCAATAATTTACTAAAAATGATGAAAGAAGACACCATTAACATCGTTGGTTTTCATGGACATATTTACTTCGACGCTGATAATCGCGATGCAGCAGCGCGTGTACGAGAAGGATTGACTCAGTTTGAAGTACAGCTTGGGCGCTGGCACGACAAACCTATTGGCCCCCACCCCCAAGCAATGTATCAAGTTGCATTTTTACCAGACCAGTTTGGCAAAGTGGTTCCCTGGTTAATGCTGAATCGTGAGGGGCTCGATATTCTCATTCACCCTGAAACAGGCGACGATGTGGCCGACCATACGAAACATTCTTTGTGGCTAGGAGAGAAACTAGAGTTGAATATCGAAGTCCTGCGACCTAGGACAGGTAACGCCAGCTTTTGATCGATCCGCGCAAGGCGAAGGCGTTACTCCAGACTGACTTATCGCTGATAATAGATAATTAGCCGCCGATTTGAGACATTGTGCGGCGACTATAATTTCCTGTATTTATTAATAATCGTTATAATATCCTTAACAAATGACTGAATAAATGTATGAAAATTAGAGCAATCATCCATCCCGCAGAAGAAGGTGGCTATTGGGCTGAAGTTCCCGCACTTCCTGGGTGCATTACCGAAGGAGATACTATGGAAGAAGTGATGGCTAATTTAAAAGATGCGATTGAAGGTTGGCTCGATGTTGCTAATAGTCGTGAAGCAATTGCCTCCACAGATAAAATTGTTGAAATTGCTGTATGAAATCTATTTCAGGGAAGCGACTGTGCAAAATAGTAGAGCAGAAAGGTTGGGTTTTGAAAAGAGTTACTGGCAGTCATCATATCTAGGAAAACGCCGAAATAGAACAAATTTTGTCAATTCCCGTTCACCGGAATCAAGATTTGAAAGTTGGAACCTTAAAAGCCTTGATGAAAATAGCCCAGCTATCTGAGGAAGATTTACAAAGTTTGTCTTAGGTATAATCTATTTTGAGAGCGCTCGATTTCGGGCACTTCACCCGCCGATTTGAGACATAGTGCGGCTGTAATTTCCTTGAGTAGTTCCCGAATCTCGCTGCTTGAAATTAATCTCCGGTTTAATATTCAATATCTGCTGCACTCGATCGCGCAATTCGCTTAGAATCACTGCTGTCACCACTTCCTCCGGCTGAGGAATTGCCTTAAAAACTATAGCAATCCTGGAAGGTAAAAGATGATACAAGCCCACAAGCCAAAACTTACCTTTGAAGAATACCTCGCCTACGAGGACGACACCGACAACCGCTATGAACTAATTAACGGAGAGTTAATTACATTGCCGCCAGAATCGGGCCCCAACAATTTCATTGCTAACTATCTACTATTCACTCTGGCTAGTAGCGGGTTCATCCCACTGAGGCTGATCAGAACACATCTGTGCGAAATCCAAGTTCCGATCCTGCGCGAGGGCGATGCAGCTAACCGTTACCCCGATTTGGTAATTTTGCAGCCGGAACACATCTTGCTGACAGCTTCCAGGCTTACTGTCACCATTGATATGCCGCCCCCTCAGTGGGTTGTCGAAGTTGTTAGTCCCGGTAGAGTTGGGCGCGATCGCGATTACATTAGCAAACGAGCCCAATATGCAGCGCGGGGTATCCCTGAATATTGGATTGTTGACCCTCAAGAGCAGATAGTAGCGGTACTTCAACTAGAATCGGGTGAGTATGTCGAAGTTGGGATGTTTCAAGGGGAACAAACACTTGTTTCTCCAACATTTCCGCAGTTGAATTTAACGGCTGGACAAGTTTTGGGAGGAGAGTTTCAGTTGTAGAATGCGCCAAATTGCATAATTTTCACCTAAGCTACCTTGGGGCAAATTTCGACTTTGACAGTCATACCTACTTTATTGAGCATTGCAATCAGACTGTCAACGGAAAACTGCCCTATTTTACCTTGAGTTAGAGCTTTGATTCGATCGTTGGACTGTTGGAGATGTTGAGCCGTTTGATCGAGAGTCCAACCGCGCTCTTTAATCTGATGAGTCAGGGCGAGAATTAGTTGCGATCGGATTAGTAAGTTATCAGCTTCTTCAGATGAGAATCCGAGGTCTAGAAAGATATTATCGACTGCTTGGGTAATAGTATTTTCGCTCATTGTTCCGGTTCTCTTGAGTTTAAACGATTTTGTAACAACTCTTGGTAGCGTTTCTGCCCAACTTCGATATTTTTATGGGCTGTTTTCTGAGTTTTCTTTTGGAAGGCATGGAGCACATAAATAGCTTCTTCAAATCTAGCAATATCGAAAACCCGATAGGCATTTTCTGTCCGAATCCGAATTTCTTCAACGCCTTTACCTACGATCGACATCGGTTTAAAGTCTGGTGGTTGTATGCCCTGCTGGAGAGTCCAAAGTGAAAAACCGGCTTCTTTTCGGGCATCTTCAGGAAGAGATTGGATTTCTTCGCGGGCAGGGCCAACCCACCGAATCGGCTTGATGGTCATCGAGTTTGTTGAGAATCGAATACTGTGACAATTATACTCAAGTATTGCCTTAAGTATTTTATTTCTTCAGCGCTCTATGTCGGTTAGTTCAGCCGCCGATTTGAGACATGGTGCGGCTGTAATTTCCTTGAGTAGTTCCCGAATCCCGCTGCTTGAAATTAATCTCCGGTTTAATCTCTAATATGTGCCGCACTCGATCGCATTTAATATAATTATTTGTAAATTGGGTTGAGTTAAAGTGATCGCCTTTCCCTAATTTATCGCACGTTTAAGAATTTGACCGACAACTCCGTACCTGTCGCCTGTCAATCCATCCAATTCGTGTTCAACATCTTCTAACCATCCAAGTTTACTTGTCCACTTACCATTAGGCAACTGTCTGGCTGCATGAGTTGGGATACCGCTAGAGTCAACATATATTGCTATTTTCTGATATCCAGCTTCTAATCTATCACCATTACAAAATTCATATCCCAGTGTTTGATAAGCCTGAATATATGCGTCTAAAGTCTCCTCTTGCGGCACGCCTTCTGGCCAATAGAATTGCTCTCCAGGTATCGGTTGCCACCAGCGATCGTCTTCACCAGCAGCCCACGCAAAACAGTTATATTCCTGTGACTTTTGGCTAGTAACTCGATAATCAGTGCGACACAAGTTCGGCCATTTAATTTCAAGTTCCGGTATTCTATACATTCTATTCAATCGCGTAGCCTCGCTCTTTACCCCACTCTATCCAAGCTGAGGCCATCTGTTTTACCCTTCCCCTTTGTTCCGGTTTAATGGGATTTTCACCCGTAATTGCATTCAATGCAGCTAACCAGTAAAGGGGATTTTTTTGCAGTTCCGATAGCAACAGCGGCACGACTTTAGATCCCATATTAATAATTTCCTGATATGCAGGATGCTGAGACATTTGAGCTGTCGAAGACATTCCCGCAACTTCACTTTGCCATTCCGTAGCAAGAGTATAAAATTTGTCAATTACCTCGATCGCAATTTCAGCATTTTGATTGCAAATATCTCGATCGGTATTTGCTGCGGGATTTTCTCGTTGCGCGATCGAGCTTTCAATGTTCATCAAGACTAATTCTTCGATCGAGACATTCATCTCAGCAGCAACTTTTTGTAGCTTCAGCATCAGCAGGTCTGAAATGGCGATCGAGATGGTGTTCATCTGACTTACAAAATTGGATGATGTCTTAAGTGTACCAAATAAATTATCGATTTCGAGCAGTTCACCCGCCGATTTGAGACATGGTGCGGCTGTAATTGCCTTGAGTAGTTCCCGAATCTCGCTGCTTGAAATTAATCTCCGGTTTAATCTCTAATATGTGCCGGACTCGATCGCGCAATTCGCTTGTAGGAGTCCCACCACGGAGAGCAGTTTTTAAGTCAATTTGACCAGTTTCGTTCAGCAGACAAGGCCGCAGCCACCCGTCAGCAGACAAACGCATCCGGTTGCAGCGATCGCAAAAACACTCCGACATTTGACTGATAAATCCTAAAGTGCCCTTCGCCCCCGGAATTTGAAACACATCCGCCGGCCCATTTCCGCGAACTCCTGACTCGGCTAAGCCGTATTTGTCGTTAATTTGTTGCCGCAATTCGGCTGAGGCTACCCAACCCTTATCGCCAAATAAATCCCCATTGCCAATTGGCATAAACTCAATAAATCTAACGTGCCAATTCCGGTTAATTGTTAACGCCGCTAAATCCAATATTTCGCTGTCATTCACACCGGGAATTACCACAACATTCAGTTTCAGCGGGTCGAATCCAGCTTGATAAGCCGCTTGAATTCCCTCCCAAACCTGCGTCCACCGCGATCGTCCCCGACTACCAATTATCTTATCAAAAGTCTCCGGTTCCAGCGAATCCAAACTAATATTAATCCGGCGCAAACCAGCATTGTAGAGATTTTCGGCCATTCCCGCCAGCAAAAAGCCATTAGTTGTCATTGACAAATCTCGCGTTTGGGGCATCGAGGCGATCGACCTTACCAATTCCACCACCCCAGGCCGCAGCAGCGGTTCCCCACCCGTCAAGCGAAACTTAGTAAATCCCACGGGTATAAAAACTTCCCGCAGCAGAGTTAGCAATTCCGAGTGAGTTAACAACTGCTGCTGCAATACATAGTCCAACTCGCTACCTTCTGGCATACAGTAGAGACAGCGGAAGTTGCAGCGGTCTATCAAGCTAATCCGAAGGTAGTCTACGGTATCCATGTCAATAGTTTGTAATATTATTTAATTATAAATGCTGACTCGATTTTCTGCAATTATTGATAGAGAGCAATAAACCTGCATCAATTTCTTTTCACCTTCCCCCTCCTCTCTTACTCTGCGCCCTCTGCGCCCTCTGCGGTTAATAAAAAAATCTCGTTCACAACTGAAATAAACTTGCTAAATATATGT
The DNA here is from genome assembly GCF_036705045.1 of Microcoleus sp. BR0-C5. Taxonomy (NCBI): domain Bacteria; kingdom Bacillati; phylum Cyanobacteriota; class Cyanophyceae; order Oscillatoriales; family Microcoleaceae; genus Microcoleus; species Microcoleus sp. BR0-C5. The sequence goes on along the minus strand of NZ_JAUBTR010000024.1, from coordinate 73,882 downwards.
TTTTTGAATTTGAAGCTGATTTTGTGGAAGCTTTGCGCTGTATCCCCATGCAGGTACGTCTCAAGTTAGATACTTGCGGCATTAAATTGAAGTTGCAGGATTGGAATCATTTTAACCAAGCAGAACGTCAAATGCTTGTAGAGAAACCTTGCTTGACAAAAGCAGAAATTATTGATTACCGAGAAAAGCTAAATCAAATATTAATTCAACAGACAGGCAAACCGGGAACAGATTTGAGCGTTGATGAAAATCCCCCGTGGATGGATGCTGCAATTGTACCAGAGTCTGTTTCTGCAAAAGCGCAAGAGCTCGGCGTGACAATTACTTTGGCACAGTGGGCGAGTTTGCAGCCGCTACAGCGATTTGCTTTGATTAAGCTTAGTCGATCGAGCCACGAGAATAAAAACTTTCTCCCGGCGCTTCAAGAGTTTAAGGTTATTGAATGAGATCGAATTTGAATTAACTCTTGTAGCGCGCAGAGGCAGACAAGGGAGAGTTACCTCATCGGTTCGCGCGATCGGCCTCTGTCAATTCTCACTAAGTGAGGCTTACTTAGTGAGAAGCAAGAGAACAATGTGTAACCAAGTGCAGTGTGGCCGTGGGAGAAGTAGAGTGAGGTCGATCGGACATTTAACGGCTTGAGGTTTCCGAAGCGCCAGACACCAAATTCCGAAAATATGATTAATTTTATTTTAAGTATTGTTACCGCAGCGTGGTATGATTTTTCTGAGTTTGCAAAGCACTCGCCTGCTACCTGCATTAGTTTCTGAGCTTCGTGAACACGCAAAACACACCCACCGAACCCGCAGCAGCAAACGAGGATATTCCTCAAGCTGGCACAGTCTCGACAGTTTCGACAGCCTCGTCCGAGACTAGCAATCCCATGCAAGACTTTTATCGCCTCCAACAAGAGTTGTTGGCGTACACCCTTGCTTTTACGGCGATTATTTTTATCTCCGTTTGGATTTTTTACTCGCTCAACATTGCCCTGAATTATTTGCTTGGGGCGAGCACAGGTGTGGTTTACTTAAAAATGTTGGCTAGAGACGTTGAACGAATCGGCAGCCAAAATCAACGCATCAGCAAGACAAGGCTCGGTTTGTTTTTCGCGGTGATGATAGTAGGAACACAGTGGAATCAGCTACAGATTTTACCGATATTTTTGGGATTTCTGACTTACAAAGCTGCGCTGATGGTTTACGTGATCCGAAGTGCATTAGCACTAGATTACAGGTAAGTCAGGTAAGAAGAGCAAAACTCAACTCATCGATTTGTATGGGGAAGCCCGTTGAATGGCAATGCTTGACGTTCTAAACACCTTTAATCGTTTCCCCCTCGCCAAATTGGAAGTTGGCCAGCAGTTGTACTGGCAACTCGGCAATCTGAAAGTTCATGGACAGGTTTTTCTAACCTCGTGGTTTGTAATTGCTGTTTTAGTCGTAGTTTCGATTTTAGGAACCAGCAAAATCCAGCGAATTCCCAGCGGAATGCAAAATTTTATGGAGTATGCGCTGGAATTTATTCGGGACTTGGCTAAAAACCAAATTGGGGAAAAAGAATATCGCCCTTGGGTACCGTTTATTGGTACATTATTTCTGTTCATCTTTGTGTCAAACTGGTCTGGCGCTCTAATTCCTTGGAAGCTGATTAAGCTGCCATCAGGTGAATTGGGAGCTCCTACCGCTGACATCAACACGACGGTAGCATTTGCACTGCTGACTTCTCTAGCATATTTTTATGCAGGTCTCAGCAAAAGCGGCTTGGGGTATTTCGCCCACTATGTTGAACCGGTGCCTTTCATGTTGCCGTTCAAAATCATAGAAGATTTCACTAAGCCTCTGTCCCTAAGTTTCCGTTTGTTTGGCAACATTCTTGCGGACGAATTGGTGGTCGGAGTGCTAGTGTTGCTAGTGCCTTTATTTGTTCCTCTGCCAGTGATGGTTCTGGGACTATTTACCAGTGCAATTCAAGCTTTGATTTTTGCAACCTTAGCCGCAGCCTACATAGGTGAAGCTCTAGAAGGCGGTCACGGCGAAGAACACCACGATTAACTAACGATAAACGGCGAAGAATGAAGGAGGAAAAAGAAAATTTCTGAACTCAAACTTTCTCCCGTTAAATCGGACAATTCTCTAGACTATCTGTTCTCAATTTTGTACTTTAGATAAGGAAAATCATCATGGATTCAACAGTTGCCGCCGCTTCCGTAATTGCCGCCGCTTTGGCAGTAGGTTTAGCTGCAATCGGCCCTGGCATCGGTCAAGGAAATGCAGCAGGTCAGGCTGTAGAAGGGATTGCCCGTCAGCCGGAAGCAGAAGGTAAAATTCGCGGCACCTTGCTGTTGAGTTTGGCGTTCATGGAAGCGCTCACAATTTACGGTTTGGTCGTAGCCCTAGTGCTGCTGTTTGCCAACCCCTTCGCATAATAATTGAAAATTTTAGATTTGAGGTTTTGGCGATTCTAATCCAAAATCTCAAATCTAAAATCGATTAAGCGAATTAGATGGAAGCCGTCAAAAAATCATGATGCACTGGACAGTATTACTAGCAGTTGAAGAAGCGGCTAAGGAAGGGGGACTGTTTGATATAGATGCTACGCTGCCTCTGATGGCGGTGCAGTTTTTAATTCTAGTCGCAGTCTTGAATGTAATTTTTTACAAGCCGCTCAGCAAGTCAATTGACGATCGCGCCGATTACATTCGCAACACTCAAGTCTCCGCCCAAGAACGCTTGGCAAAAGCTCAGCAACTAGCGCAGCAGTACGAGCAAAAACTGGGAGAAACTCGCAAACAGTCTCAATCAGTAATTGCTGCTGCTCAAGCTGATGCCCAAAAAATTGGGGCAGCAAAAGTAGCTGAGGCTCAACAAGAAGCTCAAGTCGCGCGAGAAAAGGCTGGGCAAGAAATAGAGCAGCAAAAGCAAGAAGCAATGCGCTCACTAGAACAACAAGTAGACGCGCTCAGCGGCCAAATTCTCGAAAAGCTATTAGGGCAGTCGCTGGCCAAATAGCGAGACCGAAGAATTTTAGATTTTTGATGGAATCTTAAATCTAAAATCGCTTCACCCAATCTGCACGCGCAATTATGGAAGAGTATCATGGGGACTGTTTTATTGCTAGCCACAGAAGCTAGCGGCGAAGGTGGTTTCGGTTTAAATTTCGATATTTTAGAAACCAACCTGATTAACCTGGTCATTATTATTGCAGTGCTGTTTTATTTCGGGCGCGGATTTGTAGGTAAAATCCTGACAGAGAGGCGTTCGGCCATCCAAGAGGCGATTCAAGAAGCAGAAAAACGCCAAAAAGATGCAGCAGCAGCTCTAGCAGAGCAACAGCAAAAATTGACTCAAGCGCAAGCAGAAGCGGAACGAATTCGTGCCGCTGCTGAAGAAACTGCCAAGAAAGCAAAAGAAACAATTCTAGCTCAGGCAGCGCAAGACGTTGAACGCATGAGAGCAACAGCAGGTCAAGAGTTGGAAGCGGAGCGGGAAAGAGCGATCGCCCAACTGCGATCGGCGGTTGTATCTCTGGCATTAGCAAAGGTGGAAAGCCAGCTAAAAACTAGCTTGGACGACAGCGCTCAACACCAATTAATCGATCGCAGCATTGCGTTACTGGGAGGCTAAAACGTGAGTACAGTCAGCACAGAAGTCTTACAGCCTTACGCATCTGCCTTGATGTCACTGGCTCAGTCCAACAATCTCTCAGAGAAGTTTGGCGAAGACATTCGTTCCTTGTTGAGCCTGCTAGAAGGTTCGGAAGACTTGCGTCAGTTTTTAGCCAATCCGTTGGTAAAACCGGATGCTAAAAAAGCTGTGATTCAGCAAATAGCGGGTGAAGAAATGAACCCCTTGATGCACAGCTTTCTGAAGCTATTAGTAGACAAAGGAAGAATTCTTTTTTTAGAAGGAATTGGCAAACAATACTTGGCAAAGCTCCGAGAACTCAACCAAACAGTATTGGCTGAAGTTACATCGGCAGTCCCGCTTTCAGACGCTCAACAGCAGACTGTTCGCGAGAAAGTGCAGGCGATGACCAGCGCTAGAAGCGTAGAAATTGAAACCAAAATAGACGCAGATTTAATCGGCGGTGTGGTAATCAAAGTAGGCTCTCAAGTAATTGATGCCAGCCTGCGGGGACAATTGCGCCGTCTGGGAATTCGCTTGAATTCCTGATAGTTAATAGCTGATGACTATTAGCTAATTTAATTAGCAGTTAACGGTTGGTAGTTTTGAACAACTGATAACTGACAACTGACAACTGACAACAAACAACTGACAACAAACAACTGACATGGCAGCAATCAGACCTGACGAAATTAGCAGCATTATTCGCCAGCAAATTGAACAGTACGACCAAGACGTAAAAGTCTCTAACGTCGGTACTGTTCTGCAAGTAGGCGACGGCATTGCTCGGATTTATGGCTTGGATAAAGCCATGTCTGGGGAATTGCTAGAATTTGCCGACGGCACTGTGGGCATTGCACTGAACCTCGAACAAGATAACGTCGGTGCAGTGTTGATGGGCCAAGGTTTGGGAATTCAAGAAGGTTCGGCAGTTACTGCTACTGGCAGAATTGCTGAAGTCCCCGTTGGTGAAGCAATGTTGGGACGGGTAGTTGATGCTTTGGCCCGTCCTATTGACGGCAAAGGAGAAATTAAAACTACTGAATCTCGCTTGATTGAATCTCCGGCACCGGGGATTGTTTCTCGCCGTTCTGTTTACGAACCCATGCAAACAGGAATTACCGCTATTGATGCGATGATTCCGGTGGGAAGAGGACAGCGGGAACTGATTATCGGTGACAGACAAACCGGTAAAACTGCGATCGCGATCGACACGATTATTAACCAAAAATCGGAAAACGTGATCTGCGTTTACGTGGCGATCGGTCAAAAAGCATCTACAGTAGCTAACATCGTCAACGTCCTGCAAGAAAAGGGCGCGATGGACTACACGATCGTAGTAGCAGCCAACGCTAGTGACCCCGCAACCCTGCAATACTTGGCTCCCTACACAGGTGCTAGCTTAGCCGAGTATTTCATGTACAAAGGTAAGCACACTTTGGTCATTTACGATGACCTTTCCAAACAAGCACAAGCTTACCGCCAAATGTCTCTGTTGCTGCGCCGTCCTCCCGGTCGCGAAGCTTATCCTGGAGACGTGTTTTACCTGCACTCTCGCTTGCTAGAACGCGCTGCTAAATTGAGCGACGATTTGGGCGAAGGCAGCATGACTGCTTTGCCAATTATCGAAACCCAAGCTGGTGACGTTTCGGCTTACATTCCGACGAACGTAATTTCGATTACCGACGGTCAAATCTTCCTTTCTTCTGACTTGTTTAACTCTGGTTTGCGTCCGGCTGTAAACCCCGGTATTTCTGTATCGCGGGTAGGTTCAGCGGCTCAAACTAAAGCAATGAAAAAAGTAGCCGGTAAGGTGAAATTGGAATTGGCGCAGTTTGAAGAACTGGCAGCATTTTCTCAGTTTGCTTCTGACTTGGATAAAGCTACTCAGAATCAATTGTCGCGGGGTCAACGCTTGCGGGAACTGTTGAAACAGGATCAAAGTTCCCCTCTGCCGATGAACGAACAAGTGGCTATAATCTATGCCGGTATTAACGGCTATATGGATGACATTGCTGTGGAAAAAGTCAGCAAGTTTACTGTTGGTTTGCGCGACTATTTGCGGACTAGCAAGCCGAAGTACGGCGAAATTGTTCAAGGCGGAAAAGCCTTGACTGATGAAGCTGAAAAGCTGCTGAAAGAAGGCATCACTGAATACAAGCAAAGTTTCTTAGTTTCTGCGTAATTAGCACCAAATCTGTAGGGACACGGCAATACCCCTTGGTATCAACTTAAGGTAAAACCCACATTCCGGCAGGGGTTGAAACCCCTGCCTCAAAGCGAAAGTCCTCGCTATGAGGACTGAATACCCAGAAGAATAATTTTTCAACTCATTAGTCCTCTTTTAGAGGACTTTAGCTATTAGACAGGGGTTTCAACCCCTGGCGGACTAGCGGGTGAGCGGAAAGACTGGCGGACTCAAAGCTTAAGTTGACACGCTTTGGGCTCTTGGAGTGTCCCTACTACCGCTGAGAACTCAGAATAAAGGCTAAGAAAAAAGGAGAAAGTTATGGCAAATCTGAAAACTATTCGCGATCGCATTAAGTCGGTCAAGAACACTAAAAAGATTACAGAAGCGATGCGTTTGGTGGCCGCTGCAAAGGTGCGCCGCGCTCAAGAACAGGTGACTGCTACTCGGCCTTTTGCCGATCGACTGGCAGAGGTATTATACGGTTTGGCGGAACGATTGCAGTTTGAAAACCTGGATTTGCCGCTGCTGAAAAAACGCGAAGTGCGATCGGTGGGACTGTTGGTAGTTTCGGGCGATCGGGGTTTGTGCGGCGGCTACAACAGCAACATCATCAGATACGCCGAAAATCGCGCTAAGGAAATCAAAGCTGAAGGCTTAGACTACAAATACGTGTTGGTAGGACGCAAAGCTACTCAGTATTTCCAGCGCCGCGAACAGCCAATTGATGCTACTTACGCTAACTTAGAACAAATTCCCACAGCACCGGAAGCGGCACAAATTGCTGACGAATTGCTTTCTTTGTTCCTGTCGGGAACTGTGGACAGAGTTGAGCTAATTTACACCAAGTTTGTGTCGCTAATTAGTTCGCGTCCGGTAATTCAAACTTTGCTGCCCCTCGACCCCCAAGGTTTGGAAACTCCCGATGATGAAATCTTCCGCTTGACATCGCAAGGCGGACAGTTTCAAGTATCGCGCGAAAAGGTTTCTGCACCTACTAAGAAGAGTTTGCCCCGCGACATGATTTTTGAGCAAGATCCGGCGCAAATTCTGGATGCTCTTTTGCCCTTGTATTTGAACAACCAATTGCTGCGGGCTTTGCAAGAGTCTGCTGCTAGCGAGTTGGCTGCGCGGATGACGGCGATGAATAATGCTAGTGAGAATGCTAGCGATTTGATCGGTAGTTTGACGCTGACTTATAACAAGGCGCGGCAAGCGGCAATTACTCAGGAAATCCTGGAAGTTTGCGGCGGTGCTGAGGCTTTAAATGGCTAGGTTAGGGTTGACAATTTGTTGATTTTATGCTATGCGTCTGAGGGAACTCAGGCGCTTTTTTTATTTATAAAGTTGTTACAATTGACCACAATGTACTAACAAAGCCAAACTCAAGATTTTTTGCAGAAACCGGGTTTATGAGCGTAAATCATACCTAAATGACTTAAATTAACGCTCTGTAGCGTTTTTCGCGGAAAACAGCCTTTTTTGCACTATTGCATTAGTATGCACTATGGTTTATTATTAAAATAATGCACCTGTATGCAAAAAGCTGGTTTTTAGGCAAACTACATAAAAATGTCACAATGTATATGTTGTAAAGCCTTGAGCCTGTATGGATGAAAACAAGACTGTGGCTATTAGAGTAGAAATGCCCCCGGAATTGCGGAACCGATTTAAGTCGGCTGTTGCTAGGGAGGGTAAAAATATGAGAGATGTTTTGCTTGAATTTATGGAGGGATATGTCAAGCAGGCTGAGCAACCAAAAATAGAAGCAAGTCAAAACCAAAACAACACATAGCTGCTGTGTGCAGTGGTGGAGCGATCGCATACAGGGCAAGACATTTAGTTTTTAAACTGTAAGGGAAGTCTGAAGTGAGGAGCGATCGCGTACCGAATCCAAAGCCAGAAAACGTACACCATGTTACAGATCCCGAACTCTGTGAAAAGATGGGCGAAAAATACCACTGGCGGTTAAAAGAAATCCGAGTGACTCGTAACACCCCCCCTGATGTGGCTTGCGTGTTTGACGGGGAACAAACCTCGTTTCAGGATATGTGGCAAGATTACCAAGATTAAAGGAAAGGGAGGAAAAATGGCAAAAAAAATCTGGATTGTCTACAAAACCGAAAGCATGAGTGCTCCGGGTTGGGAAGAACGTCAGCTTATGCCGAGGGGCGGTCTAACTAATATACTTTGGGAAAATTGGACTTGGGAAGAAAACCCAGAAATTCCTCAAGTAGGGGACAAAACCCGCGATTATGAAAATCTCTCTGACCCCGGTAATGGAGTCACCCACGGGAAAGATGGAGATTGGGTAGTTACTCGCGTTCAGCAGTTTTCTGCTTCCGATACTGAGGAGCGAATTGTGGTGTGTTACTGTTCTTACCAACCTGTTACATCGGATTGGGAAGCACTACAACGGGGTGAGTCTGTCAATCAGATGCTAGCAACTGTCGAGCAGTATTGAGTGGATTAATGAGTTCCTAAAAGCGATCGACTATTCCTGCACAATCTCATACAAATCTTCGATCGACAAATCAAAAGTCCTCGCTTTCCTTGTGCAAGGCCCTCACGTCAACTGTTGCTAATCCGGGCGATCGGGCATAGGTTCTGAGCGTGCTGTAGACGACGCCCGATCGCTCAGAAACCTCTTTGATCGTCGGGCCTTTCTCAGCAGCAAATTCTTTAACCCGCAATCTAATTAAACCCATTGACAAAAAACTAGATTTACTCTGGGATAAAATTTTATCGTAAAAAGCGATCGACTATTCCTGCACAATTTCATACAAATCTTCGATCAACACATCAAAAGTCCTCGCCAACTTGTGCAAGGCTGTCACGTCAACTGTTGCTAATCCGGGCGATCGGGCGTAGGTTCTCAGCGAACTGTACACCACTCCAGAGCGATCGGACACTTCTTTGAGCGTCCAACCCTTCTCGTCCGCAAATTCTCGAATCCGCAATCTAATTAAGCCCATACGCTCTTGACAGATGATCTATATAGGTCGGATAATAGTTTTATCGTAAAAAGCGATCGCCCCTACGCCTGGAAAACTGAAGGGCGATCGCCTATCCAAATTCAATCCCTTTACAAAAGTTTGTACTCTTTACAAAGGATTTGCTTAACATCATGTTAACAAAATTTTCGCGAAAATCAACCCCCAGACACAGATTGAGCCGGTTTGTGACGAAAGAGGCGATCGCGCGGCTGCTGAAAATCAAGGTAGAACAAATATATCGCTTCGAGTGCTGGGCGCATATCCTGTACGTGCACGCCAAAGGCATGAGTCGGTTTGTCAGTTATGCCGACTTTCCGCCTGTTTTGGGAGTGGAATCGCCCTCTGGTTTAGATTTTGGTTATTGGAAGCGCCGGATAGCGAGTCAGAAAGAGAGACACGCGCCGGATTTTTGGGTAGATTTCTATGCGGATAGATTTCAGAAAGCTGTTTCTGTTTCTGAATTGTTCGAGTGGGGAAATTTGGTGGGGGTGATTAAATTGATGTTGGGGGCGATCGGGCTGGAGTCGCTGCGAAAGGTTTACGCACAAGAGAAATCCCTGCTGGAACATTTCTAAATGCTGTCTGAACTCTTGTCCCCCCCCTTGTTAAGGGGGCTAGGGGCGATCGCGATCGCTTAGCCCACTTATTAGTCCAAGTCGGAAAGGCAGGCAATGAGGGGGCGAAAGTTCAGCTATTCTTTGAGTTGGCAGATCAATTGAGCGATCGCGTTGGTGAAGGATAGCAAGAAGGCGGTTCTAGGACTTATCACAGAAGTCAGAAGGCAAATTCAATAATTGCATTTTACTTATGACTCCAAAACCGCTATAATCTCTTAAGAATATGTTTTTTCACTAAGATGGTTGTGTTTTGACTGTCTTGCGATCGCTAATTTAATTATCAATTTCCCAAAAAACGATTAGACCTTATGCCCAATAGTCCCATTCAAAAAATTCTTTTCGGAAGCCCCGGAACAGGAAAAAGTTATAGAGTTGAAAATAAAATAATTCCTGATGAGTTGAATATAACTGACCAATCAAATATTATTCCAACTGTGTTTCACCCAGAATACACCTATGGTGATTTCATGGGTAAACTGATGCCATTAACTGACGATAGTGGCACGGTTGAGTATAAATACTACTCAGGACATTTTTTAAAAGCACTAGCTAAAGCATACAAAAATATAATAATAAGCTGTATTAAGTATGAAAAGGATAAAAAAGAAGTAACAGAAGAATACAAAAAAGAAATCGGGAAAACTCGTCAAGAAGATTTCTCTAGCGAAGAAATGTCTGTTTTGAAAGAAAAGCACAGTAAGATCATAAAACAACCTGAAAATGTTGTTTTGATAATTGATGAACTTAATAGAGGTAATTCAGCAGCAATTTTTGGTACTGTATTTCAACTCCTTGATAGAAACACAAACGGTTGGTCACAATATCCAATAACAATTTCCGATTTAGAAAAAACTGGATTGTTGCAAGCAATAAGCTTAAAAAAATATTTTCATAAAGAAAAGGGATACTCATTTGAGTATGATGGAAATTCTTGTAAAGATAAAAGTGAATACAATAAATACCTTGACTATATTTTCAGCGATTTAAGCGAAGAAGAAAGGGTTACACTTCGAGATCAAGAGTGCAAAATTAAATTGCCCCCAAATCTATCTATCATTCTTGGCTACCATGAATACGTCTGATAACTCAATCTATTTTATGGATAGCGCCTTTAAACGCCGTTGGGATTGGGAGTTTGTAAATATTGAGGATGATGGACAAAGAAACGTAGTGTCCAGCCGAAAAATAAAACTTTACAACCATGATACTTGTGCATGGAATGATTTTGTTGATAAGTTAAATGAATTCATCCGCAGTCATTATAAGACAGTCAGGAAAATCGAGGACAAACAGATTGGTTACTTCTTTATTAATGAAGAAACTATAACGGAAGAACACATCAAAAATAAATTGATGTTCTTTATCTGGGATAGTGTTTTTAGTAACAATCGCAAGCCTTTGACTGAGCTTCTGCAAATGGAGGAAAGAGATTTAGTTACATTTGGACAATTTACCCAAAAAGATATCGTTCAAAATTTTGTTAAAAAAATAGTTGAATTTGTAAATGTTTGACCTCAGTAATATAGATATCATTAAAACCGATCAAGAACGTGATTACAGTAGCTATTCGTTCGTTGGTCTTCAGAGAAATAAGCAAACTGATCGCTTAGAGTTTTGGCTTCCGTTAGGATTCGATGATTTTGATCATACAGATTTTAACCTAGTCAAAGGTTTCTTCTTCAAGATGTACCGAACGTTCAAAACGTATCTGCAAAGAAAACAGAACTATATGCAGAGCAAAGACATAACTATTGATCGAGACGGAATTATTGAAAATGAAAATGGATTTAGTTTTATTAATGAAAATAATGAACAGGTTGTTTTTTATGGCAAACTCAATTCTTTAGAGAAAATACTTGAGGGTTACGATGAATTGCGAATTTCGTCTTTAGAAAAAAGACAAAGGAGAAGCCCCGAAATTGACTACTCAAAGATTCATCGGTATATGCACCAAGCTATCTATCTTGATAAGGATGTGATTTATATTGATGAAATGAATATTGCCAAAAATATCTTAATCAAAGAAAGTCCCCCTATTTTGCAAATTTTTTGTTTTATTTACACCGAAATCAAGAGAGAGTTGGAAGAATTAGAAAATATTTCCGATAGGGCTGCCGAGCTTGCCGAGGAGTTTAAAGAAAAATATTTGCAACCTAACAGTAGTTTATTTGGCGAAGATACATTTGCCGAAACCCTAGATATTTTGAGGGAAACACTAGAAGATATTGACACTAAAACAGCCTATAAAGATGATGATTATTGGCATTTTTTTGAAGCAGTAGAGGCGTTTTTATACGGAGAGCGACAAGAAGATAATAAAGGTATTTACTGGGGTTTTAGCAGTTTCTATGATATATGGGAGGATATGTGTCAAACTTATGTACTCAATACACCTGAATATAAAGAAAGAGCAATCTTTGCGGATCTTAAAGGAAGTCTTGAAAACTTACTAAATGTCACTCTCAATCCATTTGAATTGACATTAAATAATTATAGGGAAAAGCGTTATTTACGACCTGATGTAGTATTAAAAGAAAAAGAATACGGAATAGAAGAGTTTGATAATATCAATATAGAAGATTTTTATAAAATCAATAAAATTTATAGGCAAAAAAAATCTGCGTATGGTATATTTTTTGTAAATTATTCAAGTTTGTTGGCCGATCACCCTAAAATTATTAATAAATTTAATGAGCTTTGTGAAGTAGAAACTAATGAGCAAACAAGGAAAAAATTTAGCTATATGTTTGAAGAAAATTTAGAAAAATTTAGACTATTTGTTGTCGAGCAGATACGGAATATCTCACTTTTTTATATCACAATTATTGACTATAAGTATATGCGTATTTGGGATTATGAAATATACTCACCAGATATTGATAAAAATGACGAAAATAAAGTAAAAGATGATATACAAAAGCAATTAATTTATGAATGGACAGTACAGCAAAATTGGAAAGCAAAAACGGAAAGTGAGTTTTGGATACCTTATTTCTCTAATGACCCGTTAGAGTTTAAAAAAATACATCCAGTAAAGAATCCTGAGTTTAACAAAAGCCAGATTAAACTGGTTAAAATTAATTTCAAAACACTTCAAAATTTTTATATTAAGCAAGGATTGGTATGATTAAACATAAATCTGCGAGTAGTGTTATCAGTATTTTTAATCCAGTTATTTCACTAAATCCGCTAGTTCGGCAGAGAGTGAATGAAGAGTTTATTTATCCAATTTTAGATAATTTTTTTAAAGATAAAGGAGGGATTAATTCTTATGAAGAGTTAGATCCTGATAAGATTCAAACTGAAATTGAGTTTAAAAAAAAGGATACCATAGAAAGCTATGTAAAGTCCTATGTTTACAAAGAAGTGATGAATACAATAAGTAAAAATGATGATGGCACGATCAATTTCAAGCCCAGATATGTTGTCTCTTTTGACCAAGACTTAACAGATTTTGAAGAAAAAAGGGGTATCAAATACGGAGAATTAAGACTAGGAAACGCGGCTATTTTATATTTTATTTATATTGATTTACAGGAACTTATACGATTTATCAAGAATATTCCAATTGATGTAAGATAATGTGACACAAACCAAGGAAAATATAGCGAGTGAAATAGTATCAATAGAGAGCTGAGAACTAGGACTTACAGCCTTTAGGCAGTAAGGAGTTGACACAAGTAATGCTGATATCCAATGTCGAGGAATTTGTGACTAAAATTGCCGATAGCAAAAAGATTGAGGTTCAAGTTTTGGTCAATGAATGGCTGAGAAATAACATTAAACTAATTCAAAGTATTGAGTAGGTGAGAAACCCTGTTCTTTTTCTCAAGTGACTTGGCTCATAATGTGCGATAATTCACCAAAATTTTAAATAACCAAAAATGGTGAATAACGGGACTAACCAAACCCCTGAGCAAAATTCGGCTAATTGTGGCAGTATTGATGAATCAGAAAGAGCTTTTGCTGCAACCGAAAGAGCGATTGCAGAATTTCTGGAAAGAGAGGGAAAGAATGTTAAAGCCTTGGTGGAAAAAACCGATGGAGGTAGAAATCCCGATGCTGAGGTAGATGGAAAATTCACTGAATTCAAAAGTCTGGATGCCGGTGCTACAAGCGCTACAGTAAAAAATCAGATCAACAACTCGATTAGACGAGGCGGACAGGCTAGGGATATAATTATAGATGCTAGGGTGTCTGGGTTGATAGAGGCTGAGGCTGAACGAGGTTTGCAGAGGGCGAAAAATATTACACGCGGAAAAATTGATAGCGTCCGAATTATTGGCGATATCTATGACATCACTTTTACTGAGTTTCAATAAAGGAGGTTTTTATGTCTCGCACACTAGATATTTTTGTAGACTTTCCACAGGACATCGAACATTTAATCAAAGAATTAGAGTTTATATTGGCTCTTAAATTAGAGCTGGTTTCTGATGGCATTGACCACTGGTATGAGTTTCGTGACTCAACAATCACTCTTACAGTAGGAAAGCATGATTTTGAAAATGATAAAGAGCTCACATTTGAAGAATACCCTTACAACCTATCAATCAGGGCCCTGAATATCTCGAATGAACTTGATAGAAAAAAGTGGCGAGATGAGTTTGCTAGTTATGTTCTCCACAAGTTGAAAACTACCGAAAGGTATCGTTTAATGCTGGTGGATGACTTACAAGTGAAGTTAGAGGAGTTTGCGCCATTGGTGAAGGTTTGATCGAACATCGTACAGGCAAGTTCTGAAACCGATTTGTAAAAACGAGGAAATGACTATGGTCACTGCTACTGCCGCACCAAATAATTTTACTCTAGAAGACTTCATGACCAATCCCCCCGACAACATGGAATGGGTGGACGGGCAACTCGTGGAGAAAACTGGAGCCACGCTCAAGCATGGTAAAATTCAATCAAGCCTGGGTTGTGCTTGGGCAAATTACATGATTTTCAGCAAACAGGGAGGTGAAGTTTATATTTCACCACCTTGCCGCACTAAGCAACAAATTCGCCGCCCCGATGTCGCTTATCTCACACCAGAATTAGTTGCACAATTTGGCAACCTTGCCACTTTACCCCAAAGTTTCCCTTTAGTTGCCGAAATAGTTTCACCCACCGATATCGCTGAAGATGTCTTTCTCAAAGCACAGGAATATTTAGAATCTAGCTGTCAGGAAGTCTGGTTAGTTTTTCCCGAAAGTCGTTTAATATTCGTGATGACTCAAAATCAAATATTGACATTTCGATCCGGCGATACCGCCAGCACCCAACAAATCCTGATCGGTTTTAGCATCGAGGTCGATCGATTGCTAGCTTAAACATCAAACTAAATTGCTACAATATCTTTAAGACTCCCCCAGTCCGCGTAGGCGGACTTCGTTTGTATAGCCCCGAATTCTATTCGGTGGTGTTTAATCCTTCGTTTGTATAGCCCCGAATTCTATTCGGTGGTGTTTAATCCAGATTTAATATCCCACCATTATCGGAGCAAACCGCCATGTCAGACGACTTTTCCCTAGACGAGCTTTTAAATAGAAGTTACTACGCCTTCAAAGACGCAGAAAACCAAGTGGGACAGTGCAATGTTTTAGTCATCGGCAAAACCGGAGTCGGCAAAAGTACCCTGATCAATTCCGTTTTTCGCCAACGCTTAGCAGAAACCGGAGTCGGCCGCCCCATCACTCAAGGCATTCGCCAATATACCAAACCGAATTGCCCAATTACAGTCTACGATACTCCCGGACTCGAACTCAACGCCGAACAAATTAAAGTTATTCAATTAAACGTTGCTAAACTAATTGAAGACCAAAGACTCCTGCACCCAAAAGAACACATTCACGTCATCTGGTACTGCATCAATCACAGCGCCAATAGAATAGAATCTGTGGAGGAAAGCTGGCTAAAAGAAATGGAAGTCAAAGATGTACCAGTGATTTTAGTTTTGACTCAAACTACATCTAAAAAGCCTAGCGAGTTTTTCAAGCAACTGGAACACATGAATTTGCCCGTCAGTCAAATCATCCCCGTCATGGCTGAACCGGAAGAAATAGATGAGGATTATACAGTAAAATCTCACGGTTTAGATAAGTTGGTAGATGCAACCTTTCAACTGCTGCCCGAAGTAGCTAAAAAAGCTTTTGTTAAAGAACAAATTGCAAATATTGCGCTCAAATCCGATATGGCATTTAAGTATCTAAGTGCTTATGTTGCAGGTTCTGCAATTGTCGGTGCGACTCCTGTACCGTTTGCTGATGCGCCGATTTTGATGACGATGCAAACGGCAATGATTGCTAATATTACTGTGATTTTTGGAATGCCCTTTGATAAGGGGTTTATTTCGGCGATGCTGTCTGCTATTAGCGGGGCTGGCGGGGTTACTGCTGTCGGCAGAAGTATTGTTACTAATTTGATTAAAATGATTCCTGGTGCGGGTACTGTTGTCGGCGGTGCAATCTCCGGTGCAACGGCAGCAACTCTCACGCTTGCCCTCGGTTTGGCTTACATTGAAGTGCTTAAAGCTTATATGAAAGCTCAAGTTAATGGGGAACAACTTTCTTTGCAGCAGTTGACAAAGATGTTTGTGGAATTGTACAAGGATTATGCTAGTTCAGGGCGTAAAACTTTGAACGATGACAAACAGAATCAACCTAAGCCTCCCAATCAAATTAATATTGAGTAAATAGGGCATGGGGCATGGGGCATAGGGCATAGGGCATAGGGCATAGGGCATAGGTTATTTGTTAGTTCCAATTCCCAATTCCCAATTACTAATTCCCAATTACCCATTACCAATTGATTGCTACAATATCAGTGAATTATGCAAAAGGGAGGAAAGGGCTATGGTAATGGCTGCCGTTTTATCAGAAAATGTTTCTCTAGAAGACTTTATAGCCTGTCCCGCCGATGATATGGAATGGGTGGACGGGCAAATCTCGGAGAAAAATGGCATGACAGCAAAACACAGTCTAATTCAATCCAAACTAGATTATTCTTGGAGAAGTTATAAGATATCTAGCGGACAAGGCGGCGAAGTGTATACAGAAGTTCCTTGCCGTACTGACAGGCGAGTGCGCCGTCCTGATGTAGCTTATCTGACTGCTGAACTTGTTGCTGAATATGGCGATGTTCCTACTTTGCCTCAAAGTCCGCCGTTAATTGCAGAAATAGTTTCTCCTACTGATATTGCGGAAGAAATATTTTTGAAAGCACAAGAATATTTAGATTCGGGTTGTCTGGAAGTTTGGATTGTTTTTCCCGAAAGTCGCTGGATAATGATTGTGACTCAAACTCAAAAGTTAAGTTTTAACTTGGGTTCTATAATCAGCACTCAGCTAGTGTTGGTGGGTTTTAGTGTTGCGGTTGATGAGTTGTTGGCTTGAAGGCAAAAAATTAATTAGGTATAAGTGCTTTGTGGCACAGTTCCGCCGTGAGGCTTGTAATAATTTGTGAAAAAGTCCTTGACAAAATGCCGTAGCTTGCGGGGCGGGACGCCATCGCTCGCCCCAGCCAATTAATAAAAAAAATTATCAATAAAAACAGCAGTTGTAAATTTGCACAAAAGCACAAACAGCGGTAAAATACTCATTGCTTTGTTTGCAAATCTAGCGTAAATTCCGATCGGGAATTAAAACCAATAATCGAAATATGTCTCAAACTTACACCGTTGAATTACTTCACCAAGGCAGCACCTATACCGTAGAAGTGCCGGAAGATAAACCAATTTTGCAAACTGCGATCGCCGCTGGGATTGATTTGCCGAACTCTTGCAATTCGGGGGTTTGTACTACTTGCGCTGCTAAAGTTATTGAGGGTCAAGTTAAGCAAGTTGATTGCATGGGCGTTAGTCCCGAACTTCAGGCCGAAGGTTATGTGTTACTGTGCGTTTCTTTTCCCCGATCGAACTTGAAGATAGAAACCGAAAAAGAAGACATTGTGTACGATCGCCAATTCGGTAAATCCTAGGACTAAGCTAAAATTGAGCTAATTACCGATCACAGTAAAACCACTATGGATCGCCCGATGACTACCCATTTCATTTCCGCAGAAGTTGACCTCCACGATACCGCCGAAGAATTGCACTCGGCGATAGAAATTGAACTGCAAAAGCACGGCGAACCCCTGCGGTGGGCAGTCACAGACGTGGATGTCGATCGGCAAAAGGCTGTGGTAGAAGGCTACGTGCTCGTGGAAGCATCCCCCGCAACATCGTGAACCCCCGCCCTTTGACAGTGGTTTTGATAGTCCCCACAGGCGTAGGAGCCTCGATCGGGGGCTTTGCAGGAGATGCGCTGCCGGTGGCTAGGGCGATCGCCCAAATTTCAGACACCCTGATCACTCACCCCAACGTCCTCAACGGCGCTCAACTTTATTGGCCGATACCTAACGCTCTCTACGTTGAAGGTTACGCCCTTGACAAATTTGCTGCCGGATGCTGGGGCCTGCAACCGGTACATCAAAATCGCATCGGCTTAATTCTCGATGCCGGCATTGAACCAGACTTGCAGTTGCGACACTTGCAAGCGGCTGATGCAGCGAGAGCTACACTGGGTTTGAATATAACTGATTGTGTTTTAACCGATCGCCCTCTGCAAGTAGAATTGCGTATTTCTGAATCAGGGGCATCCTGGGGGACGATCGGCAATCCCGACAGTTTATTGCGCGCTGCGGAAAAATTAATCAAACAAGCAAGAGTAGAGGCGATCGCAGTTGTGGCCAGATTTCCCGATGATGAAGGCAGCCTCGCCCTCGAAAACTACCGCCGCGGCAAAGGAGTTGACCCCCTCGCCGGCGCGGAAGGTGTGATCAGCCACCTCATCGTCAGGACGTTTAAAATCCCCTGCGCCCACGCCCCGGCGCTGTCTCCACTTCCCCTCGATCCGCACCTGTCCCCGCGATCGGCTGCTGAGGAAATCGGCTATACTTTCCTACCTTGCGTGCTTGCCGGCCTGGGCAAAGCTCCCCAATTTGTCACTCCTACTGTGGGACAGGCATCTTGCCTGTCGCAGGTATTGGGCGGGCAAGATGCCCGCACGCAGGTATTGGGCGGGCAAGATGCCCGCACGCAGGTATTGGGCGGGCAAGATGCCCAACCCCTACTCCCCACAAGAGAGAAATTCTATGCAAACAGGCGAGATTTCCAGTCCCAGGATTTGTGGGCCGATCGAGTCGATGCGGTGGTGATACCCGCCACAGCCTGCGGCGGCAGTGCTATTCTGAGTTTGAGTGGGCGATCGTCGGTACAAATCATCGCTGTGGGCGACAACAAAACCCAAATGCAGGCGACTCCAGAAAAACTCGGAATCAAAGCTTTGCAGGTAAACTCATATTTAGAGGCGATCGGAGTTTTGGTCGCTTTGCGAGCCGGCATCAGTCCAGCTTCCTTGGGTGCAGACATCTCCTCCCTGCGTTGTTTGTCTGACTAAACCCAACAAATCTCAAATCTCAAACCTCAAACCTCAAATCTAAAAGTGATTAAGTGGCAGAAAAAATTCCCGAAAATCCTGAAATTGAACCCTTGACGCGCACCCAAGTTTTAGTAGCAATGGGCGTGACAGCAATTATGTTGCTGGCGGTAGCTAAATTGTGGTTGCTATTTGGATCGGTATCGCTTTTGCCAGTCAAATTGATAGGAATCGACTTGCTCAAAGGATGTGCGATCGGACTGGCAATTACAGGCGGTAGTGCGATCGTTTATCACCTCTGGCCGGGTTATCGCCGGAGTGCTGATGTTTACTTGGAAGTAGTGCTCAAACCTTTGTTTTGGCCGGATTTGATTTGGCTGGGACTGCTGCCGGGACTTAGCGAAGAATTGCTATTTCGAGGCGTGATGCTGTCTGCTTTAGGATTGAATGTTACCAGTTTAGTTTTATCGAGTTTTTGTTTCGGCATTCTGCACTTGGGAGCCCTGGATCAGTGGCCTTATGCTGTTTGGGCAACGGCTGTCGGATTGCTGTTGGGTTACAGCGTTTTAGCTACTGGGAATTTGTTAGTGCCAATTACGGCTCATATCTGCACGAATTTGATTTCTAGCTGTGTTTGGAAGTGGGAACACAATCTCGTGAAGCGTTAGCTCGATCGCAATTCCAAAGCGATTGAAATCGCGCCTGCGCGGGATATAGCAATAAATGCCAACGCGCAAGGGGGTTTTTAGATTGAACGAACCGCGAAGAGGCTAAGGGCGCGTTCGGCGAAGCCGTTCCCGTTCCCCGCAGGGGTTCGGTGAAGGGTAGGGTAGGAAGAGAAAGAGTTCACAGAGGTGAAAAGGTTTTAACCGCCGAGTTTTATCTGTGTTAAGGCAGTTTGTAGCTGCTCGATCGCACAATCAATTCACCTTGACTGGGGTTGCGGCTGAAGATAAAAGCTCCTTCTTGAGTTTCGCCGGTTGACAAAAAATCAATTTGTTGATCGCCGGATTCTACAACTTCGCCATTTACGCGCAATTCGGCAATAATTTGCACTGATTCAGCCGTTTCGCCGCCAGTGTTAGTTACTGTAAACGGTACGTAAAATTGCCCTTGATTTTCGCGAATAGGCGTGTTGCGAGTGACAGAAATAACCGGAGGTTCCTGCTTTTTAGTCACCCAGTTGTAGATTACGAGTCCGGTGAGGGTAAAAAGGATGAAGCAGGCGATCGCAAATGTCGCCCATTCAGCAAAAGTTCTTTTTTGCGGCTGTTCTTTGTTATTACTTTCACTCATACCGCCAACCTCCCCGCCGCGCCGCCAATAGTCGCCGGCAATCCCAATACTAACGTATAGTTCAACCAAATCGACCACGGGTCGTCTAAACTGAGTTTTTGGAAGAAAAACATCATAAATGCAGAAGCCACCAGCGACACTAAATAGGCCATGACAGTTTCGCTGAGGGGACGCTGAAAAATCCCTTGCTGCTGCTGCCGTTTTGCTTGATAAGTAAAGCCTGCTACAAATACAATACCGTAGGAAATTAGCAGGGAAGCGGCGATAATTGCTAATTGCCAAGGCGGCGAAATACCTGCCGCTAGCATGGGAATTTCGTCAGTTGGGGCGATGTTGAAAGCAATGATCATCGCGCCGATTAAAGTAGCGCCGATATCTGCTATAGTTGGATTAATAGTAGGTTCCTTTTCGCTGTCTGAGCTTTGATAGCGATCGCCGCTCAAGAAACCGTTGGCCAGGGCTACTCCCAAGGCAAACGGCAGGCCTTCAAAGATGATTTTCCCCAAAGTTTCTTGCAGCGGAGTCTCCAGGGTAATTTCCCTGAGCAAAAACAGGATAAAAGCCGCGCAGACAATGCCAATGGCGATCGCTTCTACGGTATCGATTGCAGCATCTAGCCAGCGGATGTCTTGAGTTTTGCGAAAACCTTCAGTGCGAGTCAGCAAGAAAACGATGACAAAAGTAGTTGCGATCGCGATCGACATTTCCGCTGGTTTAGTATGCGAACCGATCCACCAAACCTCCATCGTATAAAGCAGGGGAATCCCGAATAAAAAGCCACCCGATGCACCTCGAATGATGTCGTTTAGTTCATTTGACCACTGATTTTTACGTTTTTTTGATTTCTTCATTTTTTAGTGAAAACGCACCTCAAAAAAAGCAATCTCTATTTTGACATATTTCAACTGTTATCGTAGATAGCATCTGCACTCAACTTTGTGCATAAGCGATTAAACCTCTCATCGTCGCTTTGATTAATTCCGCAATCTCCTCTTGGGTCTCAACAATATCTACTTGATACATAACTCGTACCTCCTTACTGTTAATTTACAATATCATTCTAACTCAATTATACAACTCCTCTTCCTTCACATAAACAGACTGTAACTGAACCCGTTTAGCCGGACTCGCCGCAATAATTGCATCGATCGCCTTCGCCAAATAAAGGCATGAGTGTCCAACAACAGCCTCATTCCATATACTCCTTAAATTCTTCTAGCGGTTCGTCAAAATCACAGGGCAAACGCATCTAAATTGCCGGGAGAATAGTAGTAGTGTTTTGAGGAATAGCCACCGCTATCGGCAGTCAAATCTCTTTTCAATAAACTACAGCTATCGATAATAGTCGCAACAAGCACGGTAAAATTCCCGCTTGTTGACATGATGCGTTTGCCCTGGTCAAAATCATCGGACATCCAAACCATGCCTTTAGCACTTCCTGCTTGCCGATTCGGTTTAGCTTGTTTGGTAATTCCTACTAATTTTACAACAGGCTGATTATCTTTACTAATCTCAACTTCTTCACCTATCATCGCCGCTTCGATTAATTCCAGAAGCTTCTCTTTAGCCTCAACTATGTCTAATAAATACATAAATTGGGCTTCCTTAATATCAATTTAGGAATGACAATTAAATAACTTCCACAAGTTTGTGTGATGGGCGGGACGCCCGTCTTTTTTGGACGGGCGGGACGCCCATCCCACAATAACAATTAAAATTGTAAGTTATTTAATTCGCGCTCCTTACAACATCACTATTCTAACTCAATTCGATAAATCTTCTGACTCCAAATCCACAGGCTGAAACTCCAAATCACCTGGCTGCAACTGAGCCGGAGTAGCCGGAATCGCTGCAATAATTGCATCAATTACCTTCGCCACCGGAATAATCTCCATTCCTAACTCTGGCACCGGTTGATTCTTAGGAACGATCGCCCTTTTGAACCCCAACTTAGCCGCCTCCCTCAGCCGCAACTCTAATTGCGAAACCGGTCGCACCTGTCCCCCCAAACCAACTTCCCCAAGCAAAACAGTGCGCGCATCGATTACCCGATCGCGAAAACTGGCCACAACGGCGATCGCAACTGACAAATCCGCCGCCGGTTCGTCCACCTTCAACCCGCCCACCGTCGCCAAAATCACATCTAATTTAGATAAAGGAATCCCCACCCTTTTCTCCAAAACAGCTAAAATTTGCTGCAATCTAGCATTGTCCACACCAGTAGTAGTGCGGCGCGGCGAACCGAAACTTGCAGGGCTAACTAACGCCTGAATTTCCACTAAAATCGGTCGAGTTCCTTCGCAAGTAACAGTCGTCGAAGTACCAGGAGAAAATTCATCTCTATTCCCTAAAAATAACTCCGATGGATTATCTACTTCTCGCAAACCGTTGGCTACCATTTCAAAAACACCCATTTCGTGAGTCGCCCCAAAACGGTTTTTCATCGCTC
Source organism: Microcoleus sp. BR0-C5 (assembly GCF_036705045.1). Taxonomy (NCBI): domain Bacteria; kingdom Bacillati; phylum Cyanobacteriota; class Cyanophyceae; order Oscillatoriales; family Microcoleaceae; genus Microcoleus; species Microcoleus sp. BR0-C5. Next base: position 51,318 of record NZ_JAUBTR010000024.1, on the reverse strand, counting down.
GCAAAAGTCGATGAGAAGCAAAGCGATCGCCCTCAAAATACAGTACAGTATCTACCAAATGTTCCAAAACCCTCGGTCCCGCCAAAGCTCCATCTTTCGTAACGTGACCGACAATAAATAAAGTAATATTTTCCCTTTTCGCAACCTGCATCAAAGCAGATGTACATTCCCGCACCTGAGCCACCGAACCCGGAGCTGATGTTAAACTAGCAAAATAAATAGTTTGGATGCTATCAATTACCGCCACATTCGGTTTCAGCGATTCCAACTCCCGCAAAACAACCTCTAAATCCGTCTCTGGAAGCAAATAGAAATTCTCCGCTGAATTGTCCTCAAAATCTGTTTTAACTTCCCCGTTACTGCCAGATTTATGTCCGCCATTAGTTGACAAATCAACCGGATTAGCTACACCTAAACGCTGCGATCGCAACTTCACCTGCTGGCCGGACTCCTCCGCACTGACATACAGTATCCTATCCTTGCGGGCCAACATATTCGCCACCTGCAACAGCAGCGTCGATTTCCCGATTCCAGGTTCCCCGCCAATCAACACCAGCGAACCCGGAACAATCCCGCCTCCCAAAACTCGATCGAGCTCCCCGTAACCAGAAGGCCAGCGAGACTGAGTTTGGTCGGAAATCTGCGATAATCTGAAAGATACCCTTGGTTGACCCTTCGACTTATCAGGGGGCGAACCGCCCACTGTCTTAGTTGTCACCCCAGTTAAACCAGCCCGCGGCACACCAGCAGTAGGTTGTTCTAACTGCTCGTCAAAAGAATCCCACTTCTGACAGCTCGGACATCTGCCAAAATATTGTGGTGAATCATAGCCGCATTCCCGACAAATATATTGTATTCGAGGCTTAGGCATTGTTTTATGATAAATAGTCACCCTTAAAATTTGGAAAAGTCTGAGTTAAAGCAATTATCAAGCTTTCAGACCGATCCCCACACAGGATTCAATTTGTGTCTTCTATGATAGGGTACAAAAAAATAACATTATCTGAAATGTAACTTAAGGAGTGCTCGGTAACTTGGAAAATCATAAAGAAAAAATTCTGGTAGTCGATGACGAAGCCAGTATCCGCCGCATTCTGGAGACTCGCCTTTCCATGATTGGCTACGATGTCGTCACCGCTGCTGACGGCGAAGAAGCTCTCGAAACATTTCGCAACACCGAACCCGACTTAGTGGTTTTGGACGTGATGATGCCGAAGCTAGACGGTTACGGCGTCTGTCAGGAGTTGCGTAAAGAGTCAGACGTGCCCATCATCATGCTAACTGCTTTAGGAGACGTAGCCGATCGCATCACCGGTTTAGAATTGGGCGCCGACGATTACGTAGTCAAACCTTTCTCTCCCAAAGAACTCGAAGCCCGCATCCGTTCGGTACTGAGGAGGGTTGACAAAAACGGCGCATCGGGAATTCCCAGTTCAGGAGTCATCCACGTCACCAATATTAGGATTGACACCAACAAGCGCCAAGTTTACAAAGGCGACGAACGAATTCGCCTCACGGGCATGGAATTCAGCCTGTTAGAACTGCTTGTCAGCCGTTCGGGAGAGCCTTTTTCGCGATCGGAAATTTTGCAGGAAGTCTGGGGATACACGCCAGAACGCCACGTAGACACCCGCGTAGTGGACGTTCACATCTCGCGGCTTAGGGCAAAGTTGGAAGACGACCCCAGCAATCCCGAATTAATTCTCACCGCCCGCGGCACAGGCTATCTCTTCCAGCGAATTGTTGAAATTGGAGAAGTAGGATAAATTTGGTCAGTAGTCAGTAGTCAGTTGGCAGTTGGCAGTCGGTGAAGTACCAACTACCAATTACCAATGACTAATGACTAATGACTAATGACTCATGATTACTGACTAATGACAAAATCCGATCCAAATAGAGTTTTGCGGCAATTGCCCTTAGTTGCAGGAGGGTTAGCAGGTACGCTGCTAATGGTAAACCGCTTGCTGACAGAGCAAATTACAGATTCTCAAGCTCGATCGGACGCTTTGGGAGTAATTATCAGCGCTTTGCTGATTTTAACAGGTTTGCTGTGGCAGCAGGTGCAAGCGCGATCGCCCGATTCCGTAAAACTTATCGGCGAAGAAGGTTTTGAATTTGCGCCGGATTTGCCGGATGCCGTGAAAATAGAATTAGCCTGGGCGTCGCGTTTGCTGTTGACAAATACCGCCACAAGGTCGATCGTAATTGTGTATCAGGGAAAAGTCCTATTGCGCCGCGGTATTTTAGGCATCAATCCCGAAGTCAAACCAGGGCCGATTTTGCAGCGAGTGCTCGACAAAAACAAACCAATTTATTTAGTAAATCTCAATATTTACCCTGGGCGAATTGAATTTGACTATTTGCCAGAAAATACTCAAGGAGTTATCTGTCAGCCGATCGGCAGCCAAGGCGTTTTAATCTTAGGTGCTAACGCGCCCCGCAGCTACACCAAACAAGATGAAAACTGGATTGAAGGCCTTGCCGACAAACTAGAAAATACCATCAATCAATTTTAGATTTTAGATTTTAGATTTTAGATTGTGGATTTTAGATTGTGGATTTTAGATTGTGGATTTTAGATTGTGGATTGTGGATTGCACAATGCCAGCTCTGTCAAGGTGCGACCCTCTTCGAGGGCTGCGCTAACGACGAATTTGCCCCGTCAGAGGTGTTGGTTATCGGCAATAAACAAGATTTATTACCGATATCTTTTGAAAAGAAGAAGAGGGATCGCTCCCCCAACGAAATTTCCAGAGTTTGAGGGTCTTCTTCACCACTCCAGAGCGGGCTGCGTGCACAGGGGGCATCTTAGTGCTCAACAACGCTCTCCGGGTGCGCTGCATCTTAGTAGCTCCAAACTCTCAACTCAAAACTCAAAACTACTACCGAGCCCAATCAGTACCGCGCCAGATCGTAAAAAACAAAACACTAGAAATCAGCGCGCCCAGCAGCCACTTAACAGCATTTTTAAATAACCCCAAGCGCTGACTTGACCGAACCGCAGCACTTTGCGTCTGTAACTGTTCCTTAGCCGGAGTAATTCTCGAAAGAATTTGCTCTTTCAATTGCTGTGGGTTTTGTGCATCCGCTTGTACCCCCAAACGGGTAAGTTCCCCCGCCAAATTCCTTAAATCTTCAGGACTACCCTTATTCAGCCGTTCTTCCACCTGCTGCAACTGAGCTAATTGTTGGTTTGCTTGAGTAGTAATTTGCTGGTTGTTTTGGTTGTTGACGTAGATAGTGCCAAAAATTCCCAAAGGCAACATCAACAGAAAAACCAGACCTAGCAGCAGACATACCCAAGACAAAACCTTCAAAAAAACCTCTTCCAAACCTCTGCGGTCGTAACCTTCGCCAAAAAATATCAGCGCCATTGCCAGTAAAGGAACGGGCACCCGTTCCACTACTGCCCCAATCGTTTGCAATTCCCAGAGACGATTACCAAAATTGGCTGGTATCAGAACTGCGATCGTATCTAATACAGACAAAATTAATAGACCGTAGCCAATCCAACGCAGTCTGTAGATAGAAAAACCTTGTTCGCCTTGTACGTCATTCATAAAATAATCAGAGTTGTTGTTAAGAAAAATCTCTCTTGACCCCGCCCAAGAACGGATACAAGTCCCCGACAACAGTCGTGGAGAGTCAAAAATTTTAGACTTTTGTTCCAGCTTCCAGATTCACCTGTGGAGTAAATCTAAAAGCTAAAAGCTAAAAGCTAAAATCGACTGAATCGAGTCAAGGCTCAGGGAATCGCGGCTGCCACCACTGATACCAAGAAACCCAAGCATTCTCTAGAATTTTTTTGGCATCTTCTGGAGTTGTTTTATCCAAAGGCACAGACATCTGAGTCCATAAACATCGCCGGTCTTGAATATTTCCTCTACCCAACAACCAAAACAGAATACGGTTTGGCTGCCAATCGCGAGTATTTCGATTATATCTAAACTGTTGGGAAGTTACTGTAGCACTGCCATTAGGATTGATACACGAACTCAAATACAGTCGATCTTGCTGTTGCAAAATTCCGTGAAACCCCGCGCCTTGAATGTTTGCCAATGCTAGTTTACCAGGAGACGACTTGAGAACTGTATGTCCCCTCATCATATTTTCCACTGCCCCAATGGTGTCTACCGCATAGCGCATCTCTATTTCTAGAGCCATGCTATTTTTTTGATATTCATATTTCCTGGCAGCTTTGAATTCTGAATTGTCGCTAAGTTCGATCGGCGCGCTCTTGTTTAGTTTCCAATCGGCTAAAGGCACCGACTCGGGAAACTCAAACGGGGTGGCCACAGGCTTGCCATCCGAGGGATAGAAAACCAATTTTCCGGCAACCAAAAAAACCCCTCCCAAAGTAACAGCCAACAGAGAAAGCCTAAGTGGTTTCCAAGAGGTAATAGCCATTAGCAATTCTGTCCTTCCTTATTTGGGGGTTGGTCTTTCAAAATTGCAAACCAGCAGAATAAACCGAAAATAAATACAGCAATCATCGAAAAGATTACCGAACCAGTTCCTTCGTGCCAGTATTTAAATGCTTCGGGTTGAGATAGCGATACCAGCACGGCCATGAGAGCAACTCGCGCAGCATTCACTACAAATGCACTAATTATTGCCACGAGTGGCACTACAATTTTCTGACCCACCGTTGTTGGAAACATCAGCAAGAAAATCACAGCCATTCCTAACAATTGTAGAATCACAGTCGACCCCGAACAGCCGTGATACACTTCTACGCTTCCCTTTTCCAGGATTAGGAAAACCCCTTTCCGCAAAACTTCAACTCCTAGATAGTGCAGGATAAAAGCTGAAAATTTTGCTGTTAATGTGGCTAGATCAACGAATAATTCGATCAATCCGGGAGGAATACCTGCATAGCCAAGAATTAGAAGTTCCTGCCAATATTGTTTCAGTCCTTTTGTGCCCGAAGCCAGCAATGCGAGACTGATTCCAGACAAAAAAGGCGCTGTTCTGATAAAGAAGTCGTATCCAGATATCGACGAACTTTTGAGCAATATTAAAGCAATTAACGATGCCCCAAAGAAGCTGGCGAAAACTCCGCTTTCAAAAGTTAAGGATTCGTGCCTTTCCCAAATGAGAAATGCCACGACTCCCCAAAACAGTAACATTGTGCCGAATAGGTCAGTGAAGTTTGTTCTAGAAGTCAGAGTTACGTGTATGGCAATCAAACCGGAGGCGATGCCTAACAGCCAGTATTTAGGTTCTTGGACGTGCTTGAGCCAGTTGATTTCGGTCATTGCTACTTTCTGTTTTTAGTAAAAGTTTCTCAAATCCTTACTTAACCTGGTAACTCTATACAAATTATCCGCCAGAAACACTTTAATTTATGCCTTTGGGATGATTGTTAACTAAATCTTCACAAAAATTGACAAAAGTAAATGTTTGTGATATTTACCTCCACCTAATTAAATCAGAAGTTAGGCGCTCATACCAAAGAAAGCGGGTTTTTTAACTCGTGGCGATCGCACTTAACGAAAGATTTTCCTTTCTCTAACCGGGTTTTTGCGCCGGGAGTTTAAATGTAAAGTTTGAAGGCAAGACAGAAACCTTTCTGGACGCACTCTTGAGCTGGAAAACCAGTTTTTTACTGGTTCTGGTTTTTTGTAGCCGGTGCGTCCAGGAGGAGATTAGTTAGAGTAGACTTTCCGGTAGTAAGTTTGATATTCCTCCGAAAGCAGGGGTTCCCACCACTCTCGATGGGCTAAGTACCATTCTACAGTCTGTCGCAAACCTTCTTCAACTGTTACTGAGGGAGTCCAACCTAACTCTGTTTGAATTTTGGTGGCATCAATAGCATAACGCCGATCGTGCCCGGCTCTGTCTTTTACAAATGCGATCAATTGTTCGCAAGGACGGGCGGGTAAATCAGAAGCTAATTCGTCCATTAGCTGACACAGCATTTTTACTAAATCGAGATTTTTTACCTCGTTGTTGCCGCCAACATTGTAGGTTTCCCCAGGCTGACCACGGTGAATAACGGCATCTAAAGCGCGGCAGTGGTCGAGAACGTAGAGCCAATCTCGCACGTTTTGACCGTCGCCGTATACTGGCAGCGGTTTGCCCAATAACATATTGATGCACATTAATGGAATGAGCTTTTCTGGGAAGTGATAGGGGCCGTAATTGTTGGAACAGTTGGTGATAATTGTCGGGACGCCGTAGGTGTGGAAGTAGGCGCGGGCGAGGTGGTCGCTGCCAGCTTTGGAGGCTGAGTAGGGACTGTTGGGCGAGTAGGCAGTTGTTTCTGTGAAGGCTGGGTCATCTGGGCCGAGACTGCCGTAAACTTCGTCGGTAGAAACGTGGAGGAAGCGCATTTGTGCTTTGAGAGATGCCTCATCAATTGCTTCAAAATGCTTGCGGAAGGCTTCTAACAGTGTGAAGGTTCCGACAACGTTTGTTTGAACAAAGGCTGCGGGCCCGATAATTGACCTGTCAACGTGGGATTCTGCGGCAAAGTGCGCGACTGTGATGATGTTTTCTTCTTTGAGCAAGGTATCGACTAAGGTACGATCGCAAATATCCCCCTGCACAAACCGAAAATTTTCGCCTCCTTCCAAAGTTGCCAGGGTTTGTCTGTTTCCGGCGTAGGTTAAAGCATCGAGTACCACTACTCGATCGCCCGGATAGCTTTTGCACCAGTGATGGACAAAATTCGAGCCGATAAATCCAGCCCCCCCCGTCACCAACAATCGGCGAGGGTATCGCTCAATGCCTTGAGTCGCGTTGTCTGTCATAAAAATAAGAGTTATTCCAATAACTAAGCCTTTACAAAAGTAGCCTTAAAAGTAGTTTGTCACCAAGTGTTTGCCGCTCTGTAATTAAATTTTCTACTGTCTCACCTCAGATTTTCTTATTTGGGCGCGATCGAAGTATTGCTTCACAAAACTTGAACTTTTATCAATTTCTGAGCCGAAACGCTTACAGAGCAAGCATTGCAAATTTTTAAGCTGGCAAATTTAAATTTGAATTGCGTGAGGCTATAGCTGACTTTTGCGATCGATCCGCGATATGGGCGGCGTGCTGAGTTGATAGATTTGTAAAGAGCTGTTACCATTAATTTTTTAATTATCCTTTACAATCTCCACAGCACCATGAAGAAGTTTCAAGTGTTAGCTGGCATTGCTTCCGTCGTCGCGATCGGCAGCAGCATCGCCATAGGTGACGCCGCATCTGCTTTCCCCTGTTCCTACAGCAAATCTGGCGCGGCTAAATCTGGTTCTGCGACAACGCTCCTAGGTTCCGGCGGATCGGAGCGCATTAATCCGTGGAAATCGTACAAAACAGCAGCTCTCGGTTTCCTAGGTTTGGCTGGAGTTTTTGGTGGCGGTGCGGCCTACATGAGCTACCGTGCCGGCAAGCGTGCTTCTGCTGCTTGCGCTGCGATGACCGATAATTTTGAAGTTTTTGAAGAGTCGATCGATCCGATGGCAGATGCAGGTGTTTCTGGACACATGGAAGTTCCGGCGTTGCTCGATTTGGCGGCGGCGGGTGCTGTAGCTGAGTCAGCAGATGCGGTTGCAGTCGTTCGCGAACACCCCGAAGCTCCGGGCGGTGAGCTGGATTTGCCGGTTTCGCCAGTTGCTGAGTTGAGTTCTGAAATTGCGATCGAACAAGTCCAAAGCGCGATCGTCAAATAGTTATCTCAAACCAGAGTATTCGCTTAGCGCACCTCCAATCTTGCAAGATTGGAGGTTTTTTGAGTTGAAATTATCTACCCCTACAATTTCTTGTCCGGGCGATCGCGAAGCACTGCAAACAATAGACAGAGGAATCGATCGCACCAATATCATATTCCGGCTCAGCAAACGAGCGCTGAATTAATATCAATTAAAAAAACTCTTGCTACCATCATCAATCTCATAGCAATTATTAAAAGTCGCTGCTCTCCGTCAGGACAAGGCTGTGCGGTTTTCCTACTGTATTTGAACTGTATTTGATCCGATTGAAAACTGCTATAAAATTAGATGAGTCAAAGCGATAGAGTAGGCGGCCGGGGCGATCGCTAAAAATACTCTTCAGATCAATCCGAGGGTAGACGGCAAGAGTTCAAATCCCCTGCTATCGTGGAAAATATAGCCCTACAGATGTTATTATGAATGCTTGGCGCGATCGATTCAATCAATTTACAGGTCAAACTAGATTGGCAGTTTGCCGGGTGTTCGTTCACCTAACAGGCGAAGATGTTGCACCGCTGTTAGGAGTTCTCAACCGCACCGCCAGACAAGCAATTGATGCCGATGGCGACATAGCAGTTTTAGGAGAAGGTCTTGTAGAAATTTGCAATCACCTGTTGCAGTACGACAACTACTGGCAAGCAGCCGCCAATGAAGGCGATGTTTTTTGGAATGAAGGCGAAGCGGGCGATTATGTGGATGAACTTTTCACTGATTCAGCCGATCGCTATCTCAGCGAGCCTCAATACAGTACATCTGTTTATGATAAAAAATCCCCCTTGTCTTTGCCGGTAACTAGAAATATCGTAGTGATGCTGACAGTTGCGTATGAAGGCGAAGTTCCTGCTCTAGAAACTGACCTCGCTGACATCAGCGCGCTGAAAGTCGGTTTAAAAGCCCTGATTAATTTACATTACCAAGAAAGGCTCCGAGCTGTGCAAGTTCACTTTTCTCCCGCACAGTTGGGTGACGAACTTACCAACGACCAAGTGTTGGTCAATTTCCCCGAACTTATTCCCCTTTAAGGAAGGAGTAATTAGTTATTAGTTATTAGTTATTAGTTATTTGCGGTGCCCAGAGCGGAGTCGAAGGGTTATTTGCTACCAATGCGCGATGCCCGATGCCCGATGCCCAATTCCCAATTCCCAATTACTATTTATGATGCTGCGAAAACTGACAATTTATTTAATGGCTTTAACTTTTTTGTGGACGGCAACGGGCTGCGGTTCTCCTCGCACACAAACTTCTACCAATCCTGCTGGCAATCCAAATATTAACACAGTGCGTCCTGCACCAAATAATAACTTGAGTCAAGGTCAATATCCTGTACAGCAAGCTACCTACGACGATGCTGATGGCGAATACAGTTTGATGTTGCTGAATACTCCCCCCGGCAGTCCCCCAGTTTACCGCACTAGGGATTTGCAAATGGCTCGCTTAACAAATGAAGAAATATCGGCAGGCAAGAAAAGTTATCTAAATGTGGATAACAATCAAGCGGTTTTGCATTTGACAGAAGATTTTAAAATTGAGTACGTTCACAACGTTACCGAAACAGTTCCTAATCCTCAAACAGGTCAGCCACAAACCGTAGTAGTGCGGCAGCAATCTGGCTTCTGGGCACCGTTTGCTGGGGCTATAGCCGGTCAGGCGATCGGCAGTTTGTTATTTAGACCACGATATTATATGCCGCCAGTCTATCAGCCGGGGATTATGACAGGATATGGCGGGTATGGTAATACTTACAACCAAGCTGTTCAGCAGTATCAAACTCGCTACCGAACTCCGCCTCCGGCTGTGAGAAACCGTCAAGTTTTAAGGACAACCGGCCGCTTGCGATCGCCCACATATAACCAGCCAGTAAGACCCTCAGTACGTCCCAATGGCAATCGATCGACCGGTTCGGGTTACGGTGGCAGCACTTTGAGGCGATCGCCACAGCCACGTCAAAATCAAAACAAGCGGCAGCCAAGTTTTGGTAGTGGCAGGAATTCTCGTCAACCGAGTCGGAATCGCTCTTTCGGGAGTAGAAGGCGCTGAGTAGAAGATTGCAAAAATCAGCAACTGACATCGCTAAAAGTTGATTTTATCTATCCTCCCGATTCCACGCCGCCGCAGGTATTGAGAGTGAGAACTTTGGAATAATTGATTTAGCCTTCTCTGTTTCCCCCAGACCCAAAAAATATGTGATTTAATTTCTACAGTGATATGTAGGTGACAATATGTCTTCTTCACAACCCCCGTCAGGGGAAAGAAATCCTCTAGGATTGGATGAATTGATTGCTATCTTGGTTGCCTTCGGCACGATGGGAGCAATTTTATTTTGGGTAACAGGTAAAAATCCCGATCGATTGAATGCCAGAAATTGGCAATTTCCAGCCGTTTTCTCTCAGCCTGCTGTTACGCCCGCGAGTCCGGGAATATTAACGCCCGAATCGCCAAGTTCGGATTTGCGATCGCCCGCTACAACCCCCGTTCCGTCAAAACCGGATGTCGCACCTGTGGCACCTTTAGGGCCGATTTTACAGCAAACTCCTCCGGTGGGTGTAATCGTTGTTCCTCCCCAGCCAATTGCGCGATCGACTCCCGATCCAGCAATTACCAAACCGAAAGCCGATAAACCAAAAGCCGATAAACCCAAAGTTGGGCCCGTTAGATTCTCCGATGTTCCAGACAAATATTGGGCGCGTCCGTTCATTGTCGCTTTAGTCGATCGGAAAATCTTTACTGATTTCACTGACAGCAAATTTCGTCCCGACGAACCGATGACGCGAGCCGAACTAGCGCGCTTGATTCAGCGAATGTCCGACGACAAAAAGCCGATCCGAAAACCAATTGATTTTAAAGACGTAAAAGACAAAAGTCCTGTCGCTCCGGCGATCGACCACACCGTCAAAACTGGATATCTTAAAGGATACCCAAACAATGAGTTCCGTCCCGACAAAAATATTCCCCGCGTGGAAGTCATCGCAGCATTGGCGAGCGGTTTGAGGCTGAAACCATCAACAAAAGCAAGCAAAACTTTACAACTTTATACAGACAGGACAAAAGTGCCGAAATGGGCAGTTAACAAAGTAGCAGCAGCCACGGAAGCTGGCATTGTTGTCAACCACCCGAAGCGCGCACTTTTGCAGCCTAATAGAACAGCAACTCGCGCTGAAGTAGCAGCTATGATTTACCAAGCTATGGCCAAAAAAGGTCAAGTGCCTGCTAAGTCTTCTGAGTATGTTGTGCGACAGTAAAACGTAGCAGTCATGTTGAGTGAAGCGAAGCATCTCACATTTTAAACGTAGTTGTCATGCTGAGTGAAGCGAAGCATCTCAGAGATACTTCGCTAACCGAAAGGCCGCCAGGGAATTAATTCCCTGGCTAATATATAAAGTCCTCTGAAGAGGACTAACTAGCTATTCAGTCGTTTTCAAATCACGGGAAAAATATGTTTATTTTGCTCTTTAAAATGTAGGATAATTTTATTATAAAAAAATCTGTAAACAGTGAACCTTTCAGATTGCACATCAATATCCATTAGCTATCCTTTTGAGGCACTTCAAACTACATGAATATAAGAATTTCTACGGTTGTAATTGACAACTTTCGCGGTATCCCTGGCAAACTAACAATAGATTTTGAATCTGGCTCAAACAACCAACCCAAATCACTGATTCTGTTTGGTGATAATGGCACAGGAAAGTCTAGTGTTGTTGATGCTATTCAGTTTGCCATTCAAGGAGAAATAGGTAAAGAAAGAAAACTAACATCTCTAATATCGCTTTCTAGCCAATATTTACCACTTGTGCAAATTACTCTATCAGACGGTCGCATAATTTGCAGAAGTCTTGTATCATCTGTAGACGAAAAGAGCAGAAGTCTTGTATCATCTGTAGACGAAAAGATTAAAATATCTAACAGTAATAGAGACAAAGATTTCTATGTTGCTCCCTTTGTTTTACGTCGATCTGATATTTTAAATTTTTTAAACACGCCTGACGAAAAACGCCAAATTGTATTTTTTGATTATAGATTTACAAAAGACAATATTCAAGATGAAATTCAAAAAAACAGTGGAACATTTGGAGAAGAGAAGCGTGAGCTTCAAGAGCAAAGCCTAGCAAAGAAAAACAAAAGACGAAAATTAGTAGAAAAACTTGCAAAAAAAATAGGATTAATTGTAGAAGACATACCTTTAGAACAAAAAGACTTTAGTGATTTTGTTCGCGCTCAGATTCATGCTGGTTTGACAGCAAAGGAGCGTATCAACCTTAAAAAAGGTGATACTGGCTATGCCGATCCAATAGTTCATAATTTGGTTAAAGAAATACGAGAAGTTACTCAGCAGATAAAAAACATTCAACAAGAAAAAAAGAAAATTCAACAATATGAAGCTAAATTTGCGAGAGAGTCGATTGTTAAAGAGGTAATATCAAAAGCTGAGAGCAGAATTACAGAGTCATTCCAAGCCATATCAAGATGTGATTTCCTAGATAAGATTGAGTTGTTATGTGGAGATATATCAGCTACTTCCCTTTCTATTAACGTTCATTTAAAAAATGGGAGGTGCTGTTCTCCTCATCATATTTTTAGTGAGGCAAATTTAGATCTTTTAGTTCTCCTTGTTTTTCTTTCGCTTGCTAAAGAAGCAGCAGAAAAGACACAAGCGAAATTTTTAATTTTAGATGATGTTTTACAGAGCGTTGATTCTACTATAAGAGTTTCAATTGTTGATTACCTTCTCAAAGAGTTTTCAGATTGGCAATTAATATTTACAGTACATGATAGACTGTGGAGAAGCCAATTATGTGATTTGTTTCGTCGTAATAATCATGAGTTTATAGAAAGTGAGATTGTCAGATGGAATTTTGATAACGGCCCCACTGTATTTAATACATCTAAAGACATTGATTACTTCTTGCTGGAAGCTATTGAAGCGGGTCAAGTTGTTAATATTTGCTCGCAAGCAGGATTATTACTTGAGGAAGTATGTGATAAATTAAGTTCGATTTTACCTACTTCTATTATTCGTAAAAAAGGAGATAAATATACTTTAGGAGATCTTTGGCCTGGTATATACAAAACCCTTAAAAAAACAAATATGAAGGTTGTAGTGGATGAAGTTGACAAATGGCTACATCTTAGAAATCTTGTAGGCGCTCATTATAATGAGTGGGCTAGATCGCTTTCTTTGCAAGAGGCTCAATTATTTGCCGAAGCCGTGCTTCACATTTTCTGGGAGGTACGATGTAACAAGTGTTTTAGATGGATTGAACCTTTAGGTAGTCAAGGTAAGCACTGGGCCTGTCGTTGTAAGAAGTTAAATGTGTCAAAAGAGTAGATAGGCGTACAATTCGCAATTTCAATATGAGTTGGGATGGTTGGGATTGACTCTGTTATATTGGTTTCGGATGCCCGGCCGAATATTATCATAACTACCCAACGCAGTCAGTGTGATCGTCCTCGATCGCGATCCACATCGCGAGTAGCGCATGGGTAGGGTGCATCAGATCGTAAAAACCTGTTGAAATCGAAATAATCAATTTCTGACGCACCCTACTTTCGCTCAGGATGACATAATTTCGTTACACTGCGTAAATCCCAATTAATCTTGAAACACCATAATGCTGCCCGAATAGCAAGCTACCCAAACCTGATTAGTTTCCGGATCGTAAGTAATCCCGATCGGGCTAGAATTAACCTTCACTGTTTGCAGCACTTTCATATCGCTCGTCCTAACTTTGCTAACAGTATTCGAGAAATAATTGACCACATAAAGCAGTTTTCCCTGAGCGGAAATCGTCATGCTGCGAGGTGCTTTTCCCGTCCTAACTTTGTCCACCACTTTACCAGTTTTTAGGTCAATCTTTGCCACATTTCCTTCACCGTTTAAAGTTGCATAAAGATACTTTCCGTTGGGATCTATCGTCAAATGACGCGGCGCATTGCCAATATTCCTCAGCCATTCTACCGAAAAGTCGATGAGATTCACTTTTGCGATATCGGAAGAACCCATGATGGCAACATAGGCATTTTTTGAGTCGGGAGTGACAACAATACCGCGAGGATATGCACCCAGTTTCACGCGCTCGATTTCGATATTTTTATTGATATCAACTACGCTCAAATCCCAACTGCACCAATTGCTAGCAAGCGCGAAGCGATTGTCAGGCGAAACAGCATTGAATTTCGGAACTGCACCGACAGGAATTACCTTTTCTATGTTCAAAGTTTGGGTATTGATGCGGTACAGAAAACTTTGGTCGTGTTTGGCCGCTGGAGAACACCTGTCGGTTCCCGGATTCCTAAACCCCGAACCGTACATTTTGTAGTTGGAGACGTAGGCATATTTGCCATCGGTTGAAAAAGCCGCTTCTACGGGAGAGCCTTTATAATTGCCTTTGAATTTAGAAAAGCCGAACTTCGACAAGTTTACTGTATCGGGAATAGTCTTGACTAATTTAAAGTTCCTGTCATAAACTGTGATTGTGTGGCGGTACATCATGTTTTGAGCAAAAAACAAGCCATCTCCCGAATAAACTATTGATTTGGGCGAGATGTTGCCGTAAATTGTTTTTTTCAAGGTCATTTTTCCTTGAGTGTTGTCGGGAGGATTTACTAGCCTTTGGGGTTGTGATCCACTTTCTTTCTCCTCGGAATTTTCAGTTTTAAAAGGTGGCAGAGATGGTTCTTGAAATAGAGGTTCTTGGGGCTGAGTTTTAGTTTGATCTTCTAGTTCGTTTGTGTTATCTGTGGCGGTAGGAGATGGCGAAGATCGATCGACATTTGGCGCGATTTTTTCCGCAGCTTCCATACTCTCCTCTTCCGGCTTACCTTTCAGCGCTGACAAGGTTTTAGGGCCAACAATTCCGTCAACTTTCAGGTTGTTCTCTGCTTGAAACTTTTTCACAGCAGCCTGGGTGAGAGAACCGTAAAATCCTGTAGCCTTACCGCGAAAATAGCCTGCGTTTTGTAGAGTTTTCTGAAGTTGGGCTACTTGGGGGCCTGAATCACCTTTTTTGATGGCGAGTGCGGGATTGACTAAATTTAAAATTGTGAGAGCGATCGTAAAGAAAAGTAAAGGAGCAGAGGCTAACTTTAGGTGCATTTTTGAGTTAGTTCTTTGAAGCAGACATCTTGTACCATTTTCATGAACAGGCAAGATGCCTGTTCCACAAGAGTTTAAGTTGTTGTTTGTGGGGAGTAGGGGTTGGGCATCTTGCCCGCCCTTGAAAGCCTGATTTGTAGCCGTTTCCCAAGTTTTAGCTAAATGTAGGTAGGCTAGTCCGTCCATAGTTTTTACCGGGTATTTTTGGTGCTATGATACACCAGTTAATACCATTTTAGATTTTAGATTTTAGATTTTAGATTTTAGATGGGGAATGACTTATGGAATATGGGTTTGCAGCTTGCCGACCGTTGCATTCTTTTTTCAAACTTGTATAACATTGATTAAAGGAAAAATCTTATAATCAAACTTAGGGTAAAATATCCTAGCAGTTTTGAGAGCAGTTTTTAATGGTGCAAGCAAGTAGGAGCGATCGACAATGTGGAGTGGGGAACAAACAACCGCAGAATCAACGACAAAAGAATCCCGCCAGACTTTGCTGTGGGAAGGTGACGGGGGACTATGCCAGCGGGCTTGGGTAGAAATCGATTTAGCAGCTTTAACTCACAATGTAAAACAGCTTAAAAAGCTCTTATCTCCCCACACGGAACTGATGGCAGTTGTGAAAGCCGATGCTTACGGGCATGGTGCTGTTGCAGTCAGTCACACAGCATTGCAAGCAGGTGCTAGTTGGCTGGGAGTGGCGACAATTCCCGAAGGAATAGAATTGCGAGAAGCTGGGATAGAAGCGCCGATTTTGCTGTTGGGGGCAACCCATACAGCCCAACAGGTAAAGGCGATCGCCCATTGGCACTTGCAACCGACTATTTGTACTGCCAAACAAGCCCTAATTTTTTCGGAAGTTCTCGCTGGTCTTAACCAATCTTTGCCAGTTCACGCTAAGTTGGATACGGGAATGTCTCGCTTGGGTACGCCCTGGCAGGAAGCAACAGAATTTGTGCAATTAGTCAAGCGGTTGCCAAATTTAAAATTAGCCAGTATTTACTCTCACTTGGCGACTGCAGACAGTCCCGACCCCACAGTTATGAGAGAGCAGCACCAGCGGTTTCAACAGGCTATCGAGCAAATTAAAATAGCAGGAATTAACCCCCCTCGCCTCCACTTAGCAAACTCTGCTGCCGCCCTCGCTGACCCGGATTTGCACTACGATTTAGTGCGAGTCGGTTTAGCTACCTATGGTCTTTATCCAGCTCCTCACTTGCAGTCGAGATCCAATTTGAAGCCCGCAATGCAGGTAAAAGCTAGAGTAACCCAGGTGAAAACAATTGAAGCAGGAACCGGGGTAAGTTACGGCTATCAATTTATAGCTCAGCGGCAGACACAGATTGCCGTAATTGGTATCGGCTATGCAGATGGTATTCCGCGCAATCTTTCTAATAAAATGCAGGTTTTAGTCAGGGGTCAGTTCGTGCGGCAAGTGGGCGCGGTGACGATGGATCAATTAATGCTGGATGTAACTGATATTCCCGATTTAGAAGTCGGCGAAGTGGTGACGCTGTTGGGCAAAGATGGGGAATATCACATTAGTGCTGACGATTGGGCCTCGACTTTAGGAACTATTTCGTGGGAAATTCTCTGCGGTTTTAAACACCGATTGCCCCGCGTAGCAGTACACTATTAACAATAGTCCGGCAGGGGTTTAAACCCCTGCCTCATAGCTAAAGTCGGTTTAAACCGACTCAAGAGTTTGAAGGATAAAATTATCGACTTTACGAATGAAAAATAAATAAGGTGACTAATAGAGCAATAGTTTACCTTGGCTCAAGGCTTCAGGGGTTTAATTGTGCAAGTTATTGATTTTTCATTCCTTAGTCCTATTTTAGAGGACTTCCGCTATGAGACAGGGGTTTTCAACCCCTGTCGGACTCTCGTAATAAACGATAAAAATGAGACTGCAATTCTCAATTTTCCATTCCCAATTCCCAATTAACATGACAGTTATTCAGACGTTTTTACCAATAGCCCAAACATTCTATTCTCAGCTAAATGCAGAAAGAACACAAGCCTTGGAAGTAGCCCAAGAATTCTCGAAAAAATTCGTAGAATTGGGGTTTAAAATTGTACCTCAACTGCTGTGGGCGATCGGCATTTTGTTAATTACGCGATTTGCGATCGGCTTTGCGGGCCGCGTGACTCGCCGTGCACTGAGTCGCACCGAAGCCACGCTGCGGAAATTTTTAGTTCAAGCTGCTGAAATTACGATTTTGGTAGTGGGAGTAGTCGCCGCTTTGAGTCAGTTGGGAATTCAAACTACCAGTGTGGTTGCGGTGGTGGGCGCAGCGGGTTTGGCGATCGGTTTGGCGTGGCAAAATACTTTGTCGCACTTTGCTGCTGGGGTAATGTTGATTAGTTTGCGGCCCTTTGAAGTCGGGGATGGGATTGAAGCTGGCGATGTTAAGGGAGTGGTGGACAGCATCGGGATTTTTTCAACAACGGTGGTGACAGACGATCGCATAAAAATTATTGTCCCGAACAATCAGTTGTTTAACGGTACACTGAAAAATACAACGGCAATGGGAACGAGGCGAGTAGACTTGAAGATTGATATTGGCGATCGGCCCATTCGTCCAACTGTAGCTGAGTTATTAGAAATTGCCCACTCTCACCCCCTGGTGTTGGAGAATCCGCCCCCGACTTGTTTGGTAGCTGAGATTACTCCCGATACAACTATTTTATCTCTCCGACCTTGGTGCGCGTCGGTGGCCTACGAACAAGTGCGATCGCAAGTTCAACAATACGTCAAAGAGGCAATGGATGCCGACAAAAATCAAGAACAATAGATATAAATCTCAAATCTAAAACCCAAAATTGATCCGAGGTATTTCCCATGAGCAAGTGGTATCCGCAGCAAATTTTGCAAGAACCCGGTGTCAGAATCACCGCAACGGAGAAACAAACAATTCTCAGCAAATTTCCGCCTCCCGACGAAAACGGTCAAATCTATGGCGACGGAGTTTTTGAAGGCGGCGGCGTGCGCGGAGTTGCGTTTTTAGGAGCACTCAGATGCTGTAGCGATTTAGGCATCCGCTGGCGAAAATTGGCCGGCACTTCGGCAGGTGCAATTACTGCAGCAGTATTGGCAACCGACTTGTCAATTGATGATTTAGAGGAAATTTTAGGACAGCTCGATTACAGCATATTTTTAACTAAAAAAAACAGTCCTCTAATTTTAAACGGCGACCCCGCAGACGACTTGCAATCTCCTGCTTGGACGCTGCTTTTCCTAACAGTTAGCCGTCAGATGGGAGAATATTCGGCGCAACCGTTCCGGCAGTGGCTGGAAACAATGCTGGGTCGAGGTAACTTGCACACTTTTGCCGATGTCAAACAAATTGTAAAAGAGCGGGAATTAAAAGTAGTAGTATCCAACCTCAGTCGCGGTGAAATGTTGGTGCTGCCCGACGACTTACACCGACGTGAATCGACGGATTCCGATCCTTTGTACGAGCAGTTGCGACTCCAAAGTGCTGAAGATTTTAGCGTGGCTGAAGCCGTTCGGTTGTCGATGAGTATTCCCCTATTTTTTGAACCTGGAAAACTCGGCGATGACTTAATTGTAGATGGCGGAATTTTGAGCAATTTCCCCCTGTGGATTTATGACAAACAATCCGTCGGTGCGACTCCTGCTATGCCGCGCTGGTTTACCTTTGGGTTTCGATTAGTCGATACCGGAATTGAGACTAAAGTTAAGATTGATACTCCGCTGTCGATGCTGGCGGCGATGTTCCGAACGATGATGAAAGCAAGAGACCGCTATCACCAGCGGGAAATGGATAAAGGCAGGGTGATTAATATTGATGTGACTGAAGCTGGGGTGACGACGACGGACTTTAATCTTGATGGCGATCGCAAGGCTCACCTGTACCGCTTGGGGTATTTGTATACTAAGAGGTTCTTTTTGAGTTCCAATTTTAGTTGGGAAAAGCACTTGAAGGCGAGGGGCTTTGGGGAATAGGCTGGAGGTTGAGGTCGCGAAAAGTATACAGAGTAAGGGATTGAGGAATTTTTAAATTAGGGGTTGGCAAAAATAAGATGTGTGTGCTATAGTTAGTTACTGTCATCTTGGAGAGGTGGCTGAGTGGTCGAAAGCGGCAGATTGCTAATCTGTTAAGGGTGTTAACATCCTTCGAGGGTTCAAATCCCTCCCTCTCCGTTTTAGAGCTTCTAGGAAAAAATTCCTTTTAATCAAATTTTGGGACGGGCTAGAAGCCCATCCAACAAAATTTTATTGTGGGATGGGCTTCTAGCCCGTCCCAATTATTTTTGCAGTTCAAGTCTAGTCTAGCCGCAATAATCAACTACTAAATCTAATTCAATGTCTTCATCGCTTCGACAAATTGCCGCGAGATAAATGGCAAAATTTCTTCATTCTTGCTATTCTCTTTCCCCTCGGTAAATACAACTAACAAATACGGCCGCAAACCCGATATTTCAATATAAGCAGCATCGTGACGCACTTGACTTGTCAGTCCCGCTTTTGACCACAATTTTGCTGATTCTGGCAATCCGCCACCTAAAAAACCCGTTACTTGATTTTCGGGATCTGCCTCTAATTCTGCTGGGTCTAAACTGCGTTTCATTAAACCCATCATTTCTTGTGATGCTTGGGCAGAAACAGCTACGCCGCCGATTATAGTGTGCAGCAAACGCGCCGCTGCATTTGTGGTCAGCATATTTCTATTTTCCATTAATTCTCCCAGAACTGCTCGCTCGCGACCGTAGGGGCCGTCACACCAGGTTTTCTGATTGACGTTAATATTTTCTAATTCTGGCCAATCCAATGATTGAAAGTAACGGTTGACGATGTTTCGCTGCTGTTTCCAAGTTTCAAAGGGGCCTGGTGATAATTCTGGGCCGCTGGTGGTGCCGGTGAGGGCGTCTACTACTAAACCGGTGGCGTCGTTGCTGGAATCAACTATCATATCTCGGACGGCGCGTTCTAATTCTGGCGATGTTTGAATCATGCCTTTTTGCGCCCATTCCCAGATGGCAACGAGGTAGAATAATTTGACGATGCTGGCTGGATAAATTCGTTCGGAAGCCCTGGCGCTAAAACCTCGCGGTTGATATTTCCAAAATTCTTCTGGACTGAGGGCGCCGCCTGTATTGACTCGCACCGGCGGATCGTAGACTATCCACGTAATGGCGATACGATCGCCACTTAATCCTGTAAATTCTGACAATGCGGAGTTTATAATGCTACTGCCGAGGGTTTCTAATTGTTCGTCTTTGTGAAAAAATGTCATGGTTAATGGCTGACGCTTAACGGTTAACGGCTAGCAGCTAATGGCAATCTATCGTTAAATGCGAACAATAAATGCGAACAATTAACAGCAAACAATGAGCAATTAGCAATGGCCAATTATCAATTATCTGATGTTGTGGAGTACCGGGCGCGATCGCACATAAATATTTACGATTCCCCAAAGTGCGATCGATTGGCAACTCAAGCAGCGCTGGGGCGACATTTGCGCGTTGTTGACCCCCCCCAGCCCCCCCTTATCAAGGGGGGGAGAAATGCCATAGACTCGGTTGTTGAGGGGGATACAACGGCTGTGATGGTGCGACTGTGCGAAGACGATTATCCGGGATGGCTGGATATTCGAGATGTTGAGTTGCTCGATGTGGCAGAAACATTATATCATCCTCTGGTGCTTTCTGAGGCAGAAGTTAGGGAAAAATTGCCACTTGCAATTACTTTTGCTCGTGAGGCTATGAACCAATCCAATTATTATCTTTGGGGCGGTACAGTTGGACCAAATTATGATTGTTCGGGATTGATGCAAGCGGCTTTTGTGGCCGCCGGCATCTGGTTGCCTAGGGATGCTTATCAGCAGGAAGCTTTTACTAAACCTATTAGTATCAGTGCTTTAGATACATCTTGCACCCTTCTTAGCAACGGGCAAGATGCCCGTTCCACAACACATCAAGTTTCTTGTGGGGTGGGCATCTTGCCCGCCCATGAAAAACCTATTGACAATGGTGCAAGATGTCAGTTAGAACCGGGAAATTTAGTGTTTTTTGGTACGCCAGAAAAAGCAACTCATGTAGGATTGTATCTCGGAGATAATCGCTACATTCACAGTTCGGGGAAAGCACAAGGTCGCAACGGTATCGGTATCGATGTTTTGTCGGAGGATGGCGATCGAGTCAGTCAAGCTTATTACCAGCAATTGCGGGGATATGGTAAAGTCGTGGCAAGTTATCAACCTAGTTAGTTGTTAACGGTTGACTGTTGATATTATCGAATAAAAAAATGGACGCTGCATTATTTTTGGAAAAATTGGCGAGACAGCAAGCTGAGGCTGAGGTTGTTCTCGATGTTTCGGTGGTGGTGCCGGTGTATAATGAGGTGGAAAGTTTGCCTCATTTGATTGAGGCGATCGCCTCTTCTATCCAACCATCTGGCCTCAGCTATCAAATTATTTGTGTAGATGACGGTTCTAAGGACGGTTCGGGTGCACTTCTCCAGCAGTTAGCCAGCACTCGCGATGACCTTTGTGCTGTAATTTTGCGCCGCAATTACGGGCAAACTGCGGCCATGTCGGCAGGTTTCGATCGCGCTCGCGGTCGTGCTATTGTTACCCTAGACGGCGATTTGCAAAATGACCCGGCTGATATTCCGCTGTTGTTGGCCAAGTTAAATGACGGCTACGATTTAGTGAGTGGCTGGCGGAAAAATAGGCAGGACAATACTATCAGCCGCCTGATTCCTTCTAAAATTGCCAACTGGCTGATTGGTCGCGTTACAGGCGTGACTTTGCATGACTACGGCTGTTCTTTGAAAGCTTATAAATCCGAGTTGGTAGCAGACTTGAATCTCTACGGGGAATTGCACCGCTTTTTGCCTGCTTTGGCGTTTATTGAAGGGGCGAGAATTGCAGAAATGCCTGTGCGGCATCACGCCCGCCGTTTCGGTCAAAGTAAGTACGGGATTTGGCGGACTTTTCGGGTGTTGATGGATTTGTTAACTATTTCTTTTATGAAAAAGTTCCTGACTCGACCGATGCACGTTTTTGGACTTTTGGGACTGAGTTCTATGACGTTGGGAACGGTTTTAGGAATTTATTTGACAGTCTTAAAATTGGGTTTTGGTCAAATTATTGGAAATCGTCCTTTGCTGATTTTGGCGGTGGTTTTGCTGTTGACTGGCGTGCAGTTATTTTGTTTTGGCTTGCTGGCGGAAGTGATGATGCGGACTTATCACGAGTCCCAGGGAAAGCCGATTTATCGAGTGCGCGAGGTATTTGGTTCTAAGTAAGGGGTTGATAAGCTGTGTTGCATCTAGATTGCCTATGGTATTAGAGAGGGAGAGGGGGAGAAGAGGAGAGGGGGAGAGGATTTGACGATTTTTGAGCGGGACTCGAAATATACAATTTAAATGCACAACAGCTTACCAATTATACTCGGCGATTGAAATCGCTACTACACAAACAAAGTCCGCGCAACGCGAGACTGAAGAAATAGGAAAGTTTTAATACCAAATCAGGGTTTAAAACCTGCTTTATCTCTTAGTCCGCGGAGGCGGACTTCGTTTGTGTAGACGCGGTTTCAACCGCCGAATGATCTTTCTAACTCATCACTTTTTGAGCTTGTCGGAGAGATGTAATAGTTGCGATCGCGTGTTGGGAGACAGCATCTATTTCAGCAGCGGTATTGAACCTCCCAATGCCAAAGCGAATTGAAGCGTAGGCTAATTTGTCCGATCGCCCGATCGCTGCTAAAACATGAGATGGAGATATTTTCGCCGAAGTGCAAGCAGATCCCGAAGAAACTGCCGCCGCCGGTTGCAAACCCAACATCAACGCTTGACCGTCAACCCCGGCTACACTAATATTGAGATTCCCCGGCAATCTCTTAGTAGCGTGACCGTTGAGAAAAACATCGCCCAATTCACTCAATTTTTCCCACAAACGCTGCCGCAAATTAACCACTCGTTCTGTTTCCGACTCCATTTCCGCAATGGCTAATTCTACTGCTTTGGCAAACCCAACTATTTGCGGCGGGTAGAGAGTTCCAGATCGCATTCCCCTTTCGTGGCCTCCTCCGTGCATTTGTGGCGCTAGCTGCACTCTCGGTTTGTTGCGGCGCACGTAGAGAGCACCGATCCCTTTTGGCCCGTAGATTTTGTGGGCTGTCAAGGACATTAGATCGATATTCATCTCCTCTACGTCGAGGGGAATTTTGCCGATCGCCTGTGCCGCATCTGTGTGGAAAAGAATGTCATTTCCCCGACAAATTGCTGCAATTTCTGCGATCGGCTGAATGACGCCTATTTCGTTGTTAGCCGTCATCACTGAAACTAAAATTGTCTCGGCGCGAATCGCTTTGATCAAATCGCCTATATCAATCAGCCCGTCGCTTTTCACCGGTAAAACCGTGATGTCAAACCCCAATTTTTGCAAATAGGTACAGGGGTCGAGAATTGCATTGTGTTCGGTTTTTACTGTGATAATGTGCTTTCCTTTACTGAAATAAGCTTCGGCGATACCTTTGATCGCTAAGTTATTTGCTTCGGTTGCACCGCTGGTAAAAACAATTTCTTCGGGAGAAGCATTGATCGCTTCTGCTATGATTTGTCGTGACTGTTTTACCGCTGCTTCTGCTTCCCAGCCGTAGACGTGGCTGATGCTGGCTGCGTTGCCGAATTGTTCGGTGAAATACGGCAGCATCGCATCAAGTACCCGTGGATCTACGGGGGTTGTGGCGTGGTTGTCGAGGTATATAGGACGTGCGGACATAGTGCAGTTTTCGCTGAAAAAAGTGTTAGGTTTATTGTAGACGAGCCCCTTGTTCTACTACAAAACTTTATAATTAACATATATTTGTAAAGATTTATGCGAGCTGACATTCAGGGATTAGAAATTACTGTAGGTGAGCTCAAGCACCTCACAGGCGCCGGGCCCGATCGCGTATACCGGCCGCCGACAGCGACTAAGTTTGCCCGCGAAGCTTTGAAAACTGTCGGTTTAATTGTTTTGGTTCTAATCAGTTGTTGGCTGCTGGTTGCGATATTTCCTAGGGCGTATGTGTGGTGGTTCGTCCTTCACTTCGCTGCGATAGTTGGTTTAATCTTGGAGGATGCCTGGAAAATTTGGTGCAGTCGGCAAAACCAACATTTAATCAATCTTTTTGATGATGTCGATCGCTATAATGGTATAATCAAAGCGATTGAAATTAATGACAAGATAGAAGATGCTGGCAATGCGGAAGTCAAAATCGGCGATCGGGCAAAAGTCATTCAAGCCTTGCAGCTAATCAGAGACGATTTAGTTCGAGCTTTGAAAACCGAAAGAATTCTCAGGGAAAACAAAAAATTTGTCGCTACTAACTCCGAATTGTTTGCCAATAATTTGAGAACTTTGAATGCCCTGCAAATTAGCGATAAATCGAGCCAGCCGGGGCGATTGCTCAACGAAGCTTTGCAAGTAGCCGTGGGAGTTCAAGCAGAAATGAAAAAGTTGCAAGATCGAAACGCTGCTAATTTTAAAAATGGCAAAAGTTAGTAGCGTGCACTGCTGCGTGCGCCTCTTACCCAGTAGCAATATGCAGCTTACTGAACCGCAACAGGCAGGATGCCTGTTCCACTCGAACTCAAAGACATTTTTAAAATTATGAATTAGGAGAATTGTTGAAAAAATATCATAATTATTGTAAATTTTTACCTATTACGTAACAGGTAAGGATATCTTGGAAAGGTGACGTTAACAACCAGGTCAGTATGTCTTCTGCCAAACCCAAGATTATAGTTCTCGACGACGATCCGACAGGTTCTCAAACCGTGCACAGTTGCTTGCTGCTGACACGTTGGGACGAAGACACCCTGCGTTTGGGGCTGCGGGACAAGTGCCCGATTTTCTTCATACTGACAAATACTCGATCGCTAACTCCCGAAAAAGCAGCCTCCGTCACCCGCGAAGTGTGCCAAAATTTAAAAAAGGCGATCGCCAGCGAAAAAATCGAAGACTTCCTAATAGTTAGCCGTTCCGATTCTACCCTGCGCGGTCACTATCCCATCGAAACCGACGCGATCGCCGAAGAACTCGGCCCCTTCGACGCCCATTTTCTAATTCCCGCCTTTTTTGAAGGAGGCAGAATTACCCGCCACAGCGTGCACTACCTAATAGTTAACAGCGTCCCGACACCAGTACACGAAACCGAATTTGCCAAAGATTCAGTCTTCGGGTACAGTCACAGTTACCTGCCAGACTATGTAGAAGAAAAAACCAAAGGTCGCATCCCCGCTGATGCAGTCGATCGCATTTTACTCGGAGACATTCGCTACGGAAGTTTAGATCGACTGATGGATATGACAGACAACCAATGTGCGGTTGTTGACGGCCAAAGCCAAGGTGATTTAGACAAATTTGCCACACACATTCTCAATGCAGTCAGTCAAGGAAAAAAGTTTTTATTCCGCAGCGCGGCGAGTATTTTAACATCCTTAGCTGACCTCGGCCCGCAGCCAGTAGCAGCCGACGAAATGGCAAAATATGTGAGGGATGGCAAACCGGGTGCAGTAATAGTTGGTTCCCACGTTAAAAAAACTACTGAACAATTGGAGCGCTTGTTAAAAGAACCCAATATAGTTAGCATTGAGATAGATGTATCTCACTTGTTAGAAGATTCACCAGAGTATCGCACCCAAATGCTCGATGAAATTCTCGAAAAAGCCCGCACTTCTCATGCCGATGGTAAAACGCCTGTAATTTATACCAGCCGCAAGGAACTCGAATTTGACAATGCAGAAATTAGGTTAAAATTTGGAGAGGCGGTTTCTGCTTTATTGATGGATATCGTGCGGGGACTGCCTGCCGATATCGGGTTTTTGATTAGCAAGGGCGGTATTACTTCTAATGATGTTTTGAGTACAGGTTTGTCGCTGAAAAGTGTCAGGCAAATCGGTCAAATTATTGCCGGTTGTTCGGTGGTAAAAACCGAGGCAGAGCATCCTCTGTTTCCCAATTTACCTGTTGTTTTGTTTCCGGGAAATGTGGGGGATAGCCATGCTTTGGCTACGGTTTACAAGCGGCTGAGCAAGTAGTAGAGCTCGTTGAATCTGAGATGTTGCACCATTCTCAATTACTTGTTTAGGAACAGGCTTTTCGGCCTGTTCCACAAGAAAATTCACTCTTTGTGGAACAGGCCGGACAGCCTGTTAAGCGAGAATGGTGCAAGATGTGAGTTGAATGGCAGATTAACGCAGATGAATGTAGCTTCAAGTCAGGGAGACTGTTCATCTGCGGTTCGTCGATGGGGTTCAATGCTCGATCGAACTTTATGGCAACTGCCACTGCACGACCACTTCAAAAAAAATCTCTAGCCTTCTTTTTCCTTGCCAAATCCACCCAACTATGATATGATAGAGAGTCGGTCTGTAACTCAAGCCGATCGCCCCATCTCCAAATCCCCCCTCAGCAGTCGCTCTCCAAAAAATCAAATTTAGGAAAAAAATTTAAGGCTGAACTCTACATATAGAGCCAATAGCACCAGAGCTACTGCTATCAGTAGCGTTTCCAGCTTGTATCAGCCTAAATTTTAAAATTAAGTAGAAATTTTCACATAGTAATTTTTAGCTCAAAGGATTAGCATATAAGGGTGACAGAACATTATCATCCCCTAAACTCATTAAAAGATGGCCATTGGTTCAAGCTGATCTGTGGGGCGAGCTTTCAACACCTGCCTGCTGTACGGAATCTCACCTTGGCTTACACCTTAGCAGGCGCTGACTGTATCGATGTCGCGGCAGATCCCGCCGCCGTCGCCGCAGCGAAAGAAGCCCTACAAGTGGCCAGCGACTTACAGGCAAGAACCCAAAACCGCAGGTTTGGCGGCAAAGGGTTGCCGTTGCTGATGGTGAGTTTAAACGATGGGGAAGACCCGCATTTTCGCAAAGCCGAATTCAACCCAGCCGATTGTCCGGCGGACTGCTGGCGGCCGTGCGAAAAAATATGTCCAGCCGAAGCAATAGTTTTTCAGAGTGCTGGCAGTGGTTTTTCCGGGGTGATAGACCAGCAATGCTATGGCTGCGGTCGCTGTCTGCCGATTTGTCCGAGCCAACTGATTTATACTCGTTCTTACGTGTCTGCTCCCGCCGCGATCGCACCTTTAATATTGCAATCAGGTGCGGATGCCCTAGAAATCCACACGCAAGTAGGCAGAGAGGCAGATTTTGCGCGACTTTGGTCGAGTATAGCTCCCTGGGTCGCTCAACTCAAGGTAATAGCAATTAGTTGCCCCGATGGAGACGGTTTGATTGATTATTTGCGGACACTCTATCAAATAATTTCCCCCCTTCCTTGTCCCCTAATTTGGCAAACGGACGGTAGACCAATGAGCGGAGATATCGGAACAGGAACTACTAGAGCCGCAGTCAAACTCGGTCAAAAAGTTTTGGCGGCCCAGTTGCCGGGATACGTGCAACTTGCAGGCGGCACTAATGCTCACACTGTCAGCAAGTTGAGAGCCGAGGGACTGATGAAGGATGGCGGGAAAAATTTGTCAGTTCCCCCTGTCCCATACATTGCAGGTGTAGCTTACGGTAGCTATGCCAGGGTTTTGCTATCGCCAATTTTAGAACAGTTAGAAACAATGCAGACCGATCGAGCCTATGCCGTTCCGGTGGCAGTCGCGCTGCCAGCAGCCGGAGTTCCAACATCTCGGCTACCTCAGCTCGAAGCCGTCCCAGAACTTCTCTCAGAGGCCGTGAGTTTAGCTTGTTCTCTAGTTTCCCAGATCAAAGAATTTTAGTCATTGGGAATTGGGAATTGGGAATTGGGAATTGGGAATTGGGAATTGGTACTAATGACTAATGACTAATGACTAATGACTAATGACTAATGACTAATGACTAAAAAGTTGAAAACGTCACCGAACACATCGAGGCGAATGCAGATTACAGACGACCTCAACAGATTATTAGACATCGTGCCAGATGAGATCCGGCAGCCCTTAGAGCAGCACCCGCAGCGCAACAATCTCATTGAGATTGTCATGGATTTGGGCCGCCAACCAGAAGCTCGTTTTCCATCCTTGGCCGAACCTCTTTCCCAAACGCCGGTTTCCAAGGCACACATCAACTATTGCATCGAGCGAGTCGGCCACTTCGGCGGCGACAACCGAGCCGGTATCGAGCAAACCCTGCACCGAATTAGCGCCCTTCGCAACCGCAGCGGCGAGATTATCGGCTTGACGTTGAGGGTGGGCCGCGCTGTGTTCGGGACGATCGGCATTATCCGCGATTTGGTGGAAACCGGTCAGTCAATTTTGATGCTCGGCCGCCCCGGGGTTGGCAAAACCACGGCCCTGCGCGAAATAGCCCGCGTGCTCGCCGATGACTTGGAAAAACGGGTGGTAATCATCGACACCTCCAACGAAATTGCCGGAGATGGAGATATTCCCCACCCAGCGATCGGCAGAGCTCGCAGAATGCAAGTTTCCCGCCCCGAGCTGCAGCACCAAGTCATGATCGAAGCAGTGGAAAACCATATGCCGGAAGTGATCGTGATTGATGAAATCGGCACGGAGCTCGAAGCTTTGGCGGCTCGGACGATCGCCGAAAGGGGCGTGCAGTTGGTCGGTACCGCCCACGGGAATCGGCTCGAAAACTTGATGAAAAACCCGACTCTGGCAGATTTAATTGGGGGCATCCAAGCGGTGACGCTGGGAGATGACGAAGCAAGGCGGCGCGGTTCTCAAAAGACGGTTTTGGAGCGCAAATCACCGCCAACTTTTGAAATAGCCGTCGAAATGCTGGAACGCCAGCGCTGGGTAATACACGAGCGAGTTGCAGATTCGATCGACACTCTGCTGCGGGGACGCGAACCCAACCAGCAAATCAGAAGTGTCAGCGAGACGGGAGAAGTAATTATCGAGCGCGACTCAGCCGCTCCCCCCGCCCGGTTTCCGGGGATGCCAGCTTCCGGTGGCCCGGCTGCGGTATCGGCAATCCGGCCCGTCACACCGATCTCTGGGTGGCGGAGTGCTGGCAAAATGGTGCCGATGCCCGCTCCAGGCGAGAAATTTGCTGCTGCTACTAACAGCGCGCCGGTTGCTGAAACTCGGTATTTCGAGCAACTGCTCGAAGAATCGCTGTCCCTGGAACCAGTACCCCAGCAGCGCGGACGTTATTCCCAAAACGTCGGCCCTAACGGCGAAGATTTGCCCCTCCACGTTTATCCTTACGGCATACCTCGCCACCAGCTCGAACAGGTGATTTCGACGCTGAACCTGCCGGTGCTGCTGACGAAGGATATTGAGAGTGCTGACGTGGTTTTGGCTTTGCGATCGAACGTTCGGAACCAGTCGAAATTGAGGCACTTGGCCAAAACTCGCCAAGTTCCCCTGCACACAATTAAGGCCGCCACTATTCCCCACGTAGCGAGAGCTTTGCGGCGCCTGTTGGACATGGATGACCCAGCTACCCCGGAAGTGGCAGACCTCGCCTTATTCGCCCGCAGCGGTTCTTCTGACGAGCTCGAAGCTCTCGAAGAAACGCGCTTAGCAGTCGAGCAAATTGTCATTCCGAAGGGACAGCCGGTGGAACTCCTGCCCCGTTCTCCCAACGTCCGCAAAATGCAGCACGAACTTGTGGAACACTATCACCTGAAATCCCACAGTTTTGGGGAAGAACCTAATCGCCGCCTGCGGATATATCCAGCTTAAATTGGGAGATTAGTGCCTTTGAAGGCAGAAGGTGGAAGGCAGAAGGGATAATTTTTTCCTGGGTTCTGTCTTTGACCTTTTGCCTTTTTCCTTTAAGTAGCTGGCAAGTTTCTGATATGATGTGGTGTGACAGTGTTCTTTTTCAGGCGAGCGGCTAAATTCTCAATTTCTAATTTCCAATTCCCCAATTTCCCATTACCAATACTTCGACTACACGAGCTTACAAGTACCCCAATTCCCAATAGTTCAGCTACGCACTTCCCTTCAGCTCCCTTCGGCTTTACGAACGGACGAGCTGCTGGCTAGCAACTATGCTCAGCACAAACTCAGCACCAGATCACTAAAAGTTGCCACTTCCCAAATTATTAAATTAATCTACCTGAGTTGACATGAATGATTCCATAGTTCAGCTATTTATCAACTTAATTACTACGGAGATTGGGGTGCGAATTAGGTCCCAAGATCGATCGGGTTTGTCTCATAAAGTCCTGACTCGGATGAGAGCCAAAAAAATTGCAGAACCCGAAAAATATTATAAACTTTTAACCGCCCAAACTTGGGAAAGTAAAAATGAATGGGCAGAATTAGTATTGCTATTAACAACAATTGAAAGTTATTTTATGCGAGATAAAGGACAGTTTGCTCTGTTAAAAAGAGTAATTTTTCCTGAATTGATAGAGCAGAAAAGAAACTTGCACAAGACCTTGGGAATGCAGCCGACACTGCGAATTTGGAGTGCGGGCTGCTCCACAGGTGAAGAACCTTATTCTTTAGCTATTGTTTTAAAACAGTTGATTCCCGATTGGGAGCAATGGAAAATATTAATTTTAGGTACAGATATCAATGAAAAAGTAATCAAAAAAGCGCCCCAGGGAGTTTACAGTCATTGGTCGTTTCGCTTGGTTGAACCGGAGATACAAAAGCAGTATTTTCATCAGAGGCAAAATGATTGGGAAATTAATCTAGAATTGCGCGAAAGTGTCAACTTTAGCTGTTTAAATTTAATCACAGATGACTTTCCTAATATTTACCAAAATCTTTATAACATAGACTTAATTTTGTGTAGAAACGTTTTTGTGTATTTTGAACATAAGTATATTTCACTGGTACTGAAAAAATTTTCCAAGACCCTGAGACCGGGAGGATATTTAATGACCGGTCACGCTGAAGTTTACGGTCAAATTATGAACGAGTTTCAGCCTAAGATTTTCCCGGAGTCGGTGGTGTATCAGCGTCGGGATGCAGTACAGGAGGAAGGCTGTCAAATAGAGTCTAGGGTTGCGACGGTAGGGGAAGCCAACTCGGTATTTCGGGAATTCCCCAAAGCAGATACTATGGGCGATGATAGTGGTGAGTTGCTAACAGGGCAAACAATGCCACCTAGTTTTACTACTAACAGCAATTTTTCCGAGATTCCGCCCGTATTAAACATAAGTAATCCGCTGGGGAAGATGCTGCCCTCTCCCTATCTGGAGGACGGCTTGAGGAACAATGCGGTGTCAGTTACACAAAAAATAATAGCAGAAACTACTCCAAATAAAACGCCTCAAATGCTAATTTTAGAGGCTAAACAATTATTTAAAAATCAAGATTATGCTGAGGCTATCAACAAGGCACAAGAGGCAATAGACTTGCAGGGGCCTAATTTTGATGCTTATTTTTTAATCGCTCAAGTTCAGGCAAATTCCGGCAATTATTCTCAGGCAATAGAATACTGTAATAGAGCTAGGAAAGTAGAGCCTGGATCAGTATATACTGATTATTTACAAGCTCAAATTGCTGAAGAACAGGGGCAATTGGAAACTGCAAAAAATTTATTAAAGAGGACTATTTATATGTGTCCATCTTTTGTTTCAGCTTATATAGAACTAGGGAATATATACAATAAAGAAGGTCAAGTAAAAAGAGCTCTTAAAATGTACAATTCATCTTGTGAAATCCTGAAAGCACTACCGCCCAACACTCCCATAGCTTCACAGGGTAAAATGACAGCTAGTCAAGTGCTGATGAATGTAAAAAAAAAATTGTTAAACTTATACAGTAAAGAAACTGTACACTAAAATATGGAAACTAAACCGTATCTTATCTTTGAACAGAACGGTTTTCTCTGCGGTATAGAAGCCTGCTACGTTCGGGAAATTTTCTTTCTGCCGGAGTTGACAGCAATTGCAGAAGCACCTCAAGATATTGTTGGGGCGATCGACCTTCGGGGCGAAATTCTGCCCGTGATGGATCTGAATCTTCGTTTTGGATACGTTTGGCAAGAGTATTCTGTGACAGATAGTACGATCGTCATAGAGTGGCAAGAATCGAAACTCGGTATAATTGTCAATCAAGTTCGCGAAGTTAAGGAACTCTCAGAAGATGCCATCACTCTGCAGCTATCTTACGGACGAGAGAATTCAGAAGCCTCTCATCATTTTGTAGCTGGACTGGCCCGCTGCGAAGACGATATTATCATGCTGCTGAATCTCGATCACTTAATTCGATATTCTCCCGAAAAGTCAGAGGAAAGCTGGCCTGTTTCTCCAAGCAATGCAGGTAATGAAGAAAGAGGAGGTGAGGCAGACAGGGAAAATTTACAGTGGCAAATAAATGCAAAATTGTTAGGCGCAAATCCTAAAATTTTGAGCAAGAGTCAAGTTTTTTGTCCACAGGCTACGCCGGAA
Source organism: Microcoleus sp. BR0-C5 (assembly GCF_036705045.1). Taxonomy (NCBI): domain Bacteria; kingdom Bacillati; phylum Cyanobacteriota; class Cyanophyceae; order Oscillatoriales; family Microcoleaceae; genus Microcoleus; species Microcoleus sp. BR0-C5. The sequence continues at coordinate 19,174 of NZ_JAUBTR010000024.1, read as the reverse complement.
GAAAAGGAAATTTTTAAATCGCGGGCTAATAATTTGAGGCGGCGAGGCGAGGAGGAAAATGATGCTGCAATTAATATGTCTTTGGCAGTGTTTGCTTTGAATGGCGAATACTTTGGTATTCATTTGGATCTAGTCCGCGAATTTACTGACATTGGTCAAGTAACTCCGGTTCCTTGCACTCCAGATCGCATAGTGGGAAATATAAATTTGCGGGGAGAAATTGTGACGCTAATTGATATTCGCAGTGCTTTAAATATGTCTTTCAATATGTCGGAGGCTGCCAATTATCTCTCTAAGGCGATCGTTGTTGAAGTGGCGGATTTGGTCGCTGGTATAGTTGTTGACGAAATATTAGATATTATATACTTAAATGTGTCGGAAATTGCTGCTGTTCCGGCAGCGCTGCATTCTGCCAACCGCGAATATCTACGGGGGACAGCTATTTACGGGGAAAAAATGATGGCTATTCTGAACTTGCAAAAACTGCTGACAAAAGGAGGAGTAGTTGTTGATGAAGAGGTTTGAATCCAGTAAAGGACTTACGCAAAGCAGATGTGTCATGAGTCAAGTGAAGCATCTGGCTTGATAGTTCATTTCCTTCGCAATCGCAATCCAACGCAGAGATCAGGACTGATAAGGATTGGGACTCAGCATGAGAGAATTATCTTGAAATGCGTCCAGGACTAAAGAAGTTAGTTATACCACAATACGGTTGAGTTAAGCTCGATCCCTCCTAGCCCTCCTTCTCAAGGGAGGGACAAGAACTTACTCAAAGTCTCCGTAACGATGCGGGGGATGCGAGGGGGATCTCTGAGGAACACATAGTTTTAACCAAACCGTATTGAGTTATACTAAATGCGCTTTTCAAGCGAGATTTGACTAAGCAATCTAATGCGTGTATGCACGTGCTTAAATTAAGGAGAAAAATATGTTTTCTAAGTTAATCAAATTAAATATTAGAAATAGAATGCTGCTTGCATATGTAGCACCAGCAACTATATACTTGGGTTTTCCTCTGCTAGTTTATACAACTACTAATCAGGTATTGAATAATTTTCAAGAAGTAGAAAGAATCGAAAATGTTATCAGATACGCAAATGATATGTCCACAGGTGCTGAACAAATGGTACGGGGAATGCGGGGGTATTTCATTAATAAAAATCCGAACTTTTTACAAGATTTTCAGAGCGGGAGAGAATTAGCTCTTCAGTCGGGTAAGAGTGCGGATTTGAAAATCGAAAATCCTGAACAGAGAAGTCGTTTAGACAGGATGTTAGATCTCTGCCAAGAATATTATGATGGTTCTAACCAAATAGTTGTTTTAGTACAACAAAATAAGAGAGCCGAAGCATTGGCTATATTTAACACAGGAAAACAGACAAAATTTGTGGAAGAATTTGTGACCCTAAATAAGCAATTTCGCGACATAGAAGTAAAAGCCATTAATCAAGCTACAGAAAGAACGAAGCAATCTTTAGTTTTCTTGCTCTCGGCATTGGTATTTGGTTCTGTGTTTTTATTGGTGTTAGGTGCGGTTATAGCTTGGCTGATTTCGTCAGGCATTGCCCAAACTATCGATCGCGCAATTAGCTCGATCGCCGCTTCTTCCACTGAGATTGCAGCCACCGTGGAAGAACAGGAACGCATGGCAAGTCAGCAAGCAGCTTCAGTAAATCAAACTACTACTACAATGGACGAATTGGGAGCCTCTTCCAGGGCAACATCACAGCAGATAGAAACAGCAGTGGTTCAAGCAATGCAAGCTTTGAATTTAGCTGGAGGTGGCACAAAAGCTGTAGAACAAACTTTAGAAGCAATGGCAACTCTAAAAACTAAAGTTCAGGATATCCAAGGACAAATTATAGAGTTGAGCGAACAAACAGATCACATTGGTAATATCTCAACTGTAGTTAGCGATTTGGCCAATCAAACTAATATGTTAGCACTCAATGCTGCTGTTGAGGCAGTGCGGGCGGGAGAACACGGCAAGGGTTTTGGCGTGGTGGCGTCAGAAATTCGCAAACTTGCCGATCGCAGTAAAAAGTCAGGAGCGCAAATTAATCTATTAGTTGCTGATATTCAAAAGGCGATTAACTCAACAGTAATGGTGACAGACGAAGGGACTAAAACAGTGGAATCGGGCGTGAATATTGCCTCAGAAACCGCAGCGGCATTTGCAGGAGTTGCCAATGCCATTAACAATGTGGTTTTGAGCTCTCAGCAAATTTCGCTGAACGCCAAACAGCAATCGATCGCGATCGAACAGGTAGTGCAAGCTATGAACTCTCTCAATCAAGCCGCAGCCCAAACCGCTTGCGGTATCAGTCAAACTAAAGTAGGTACTCAAAAATTGAATGAAGCAGCCTTAGATTTGAAGGCAGTTTTGTAGGAGAGCAATGAATTATGAGGAGTTCCCAAAAAAGGCGAAATATATCCTTAAAAATTAAATCAATTGCTTTGGCGATCGGCATCGCTACAATTCCAGCCATACTAACGGGAGTAATAACTTATTTCTGGGCAAATCCCAAGCTAATCTCAAATCAGCAGTGTAGTTAGTTGTGATTTGTGAGTTATTATTTGGGAGTTGGTATTTTTTATTTACTACCAATTCCCAATTTCCTATACTTCGGCTAAGCGAGGGTACAATTTCCCAATTCCCTATACTTAGACTATGCGAGCTTACAATTTCCCAATTCCCTATACTTAGACTATGCGAGCTTACAATTTCCCAGTAACCACTTCCCCGTAACCAATGATGAACAAATTTTTCCAGAAAATGCAGAACCGACTGCTCCTCCTCCTAATTTTAAGTACATTGATTCCAGTATCTATTGTTGGTTGGTATGGAATTTCTTCTTCAACAGAAGCACTACAAAATTTAGCATTAATAACCCTTAGTGACAGTGTTAATTCTACCGCTAATCAAATGATTAACAAATTTGAAAATCTGAGAGCAGATATTTTGTTTCTCCGAAAAACTCCCCCAGTTCAGGGAATGATTAGAGCTCGAGAAGGAAATGGAGTAGACAAACAAACGAATTCAACTTATAAAGATTGGGTTTATCGAATGCAACTCACATTTTTATCCATGATGGAAGCTAAGCCATATTATATGCAATTGCGTTACATAGATAATAGCGGTAAGGAGATCGTGCGCGTAGATTCTGACGGCACAAATATCAAAGTTATTCCAGATTCTCAACTACAAAATAAAGCAGACACAGATTACTTCTCGGCAACTATGAAGCTAAAACCAGGAGAAGTCTACGTGTCTTCCTTAAATCTGAATAAGGAAAGGGGGAAAATAGAAATTCCTTACAAGCCAACAATTCGCTACGCAACTCCAATTTTTAATCCCAAAGGAGAAAGACAAGGCTTTGTCATTACTAATGCTTTGGCTAGCACTCTGATCAATATGGTTGAAAATTTCAATCCTGAAATATCAGACCAATCTTTTATCTTAAATCAAGATGGGTATTATCTGGCTCATCCCAATCCTAACAAAGCATGGGGATTTGAACTCAAAACTAAGGAAAATGTCAAAAATGATTATTCAGGAGACATTGTTGCTAAAATACTCTCAGGTGGTCAGGGAAATATTGATGAGAGGGATCTAGTGATTAGCTATAATACAGTTTTTCCGAGCAAAGAAACTACAAATAAATTTTTAGTAATTGTGGATACTTCCCCAAAAAAGTTGCTCTTTTATTCTATTGATTCTCTTCAAAAAATAGCTGCGGTAATTACTATTGTTTCCCTGGCTGTGGTGCTGGGATTTGGATGGTTTTTTTTGCAAAAAATTGTGGCTTTGATTCGGGGGCTGATTTACCAAATATCATCATTTTCACTGCAAATAGAATCTAATATGAACAGGCAAGACGAAATAGCAAATAGGCAATTTGTATCGGTTAATCAAACAACTATAACTCTAGAAAATTTGGCCAGATCTTCTCAGCAAACAGCCGAGCAAGCTGAGTCTGTTGCCGTTGCCGCTCGCCAAGCTTTAAATCTAGCCGAAGAAGGTACTAAAAAGGTAGATCAAACTCTCAATCAAATGCTGAATCTTAGAGAAGCTGTGGTGGCAATTTCTAAGCAAAATCATCGACTCGACGACAGCACGAGTCAGATTGGCAATATATCGACTCTCGCAAGTTTGGTTAGCGATTTAGCCAGCCAAACTAATATGCTGGCTCTCAACGCCGCTGTTGAAGCAGTCAGAGCCGGCGAGTACGGTAAAGGTTTTGGGGTGGTAGCCAGCGAAATTCGTAAGTTAGCCGATGAAAGCCAACAAGCAGCACAAAAAATTAATGGTATTATTCCAGAAATTAAGGGCGCGATCGACTCAACGTTGAAAGCAACTGAAGATAGTCGCAAAACGGTTGCAGAAGGGGTGAAAACAGCACAAGATACGGCAGAAGCTTTTACGGGTGTGAGGGAAGCTTGCAATCTGGTGTTTGCTAGCAACCAGCAAATTTCATTTAATGTTAAACACCAGGCGATCGCAATTCAGCAAGTAGGTGATGCCATGAGTTCTATGAAGGAATCTGCGTCTCAAACAGTCAGCGGCATTAATCAAGTTAAAATCGGTACTCAACAACTCACAGAAGCTGCCTTTAATCTTAAAGAAGTCGTGTAGTCATTAGTCATTAGTCATTAGTCATTAGTCATTAGCTATCGACTGAGTATTCAACTGAATTATCATTACCAATTACCCATGAGCCATGCTCGCTTACCTATTACTCAACAACATATATGATGATTGAAGATCAAGAACTTCGAGATGTATTTAAAGTCGCTAGTCAAGAACACTTACAGAAACTCGATGACGGATTGCTGTACTTAGAACAACATCCAGACGACTTAGCTAAGTTAGAACAATTGTTGCGGGAAACCCATTCTCTTAAAGGTGATGCTGGGATGCTGGGAGTAAAAAATATAGCATCTTTAGCTCATCAAATGGAGCATATTTTGGGAGGTGTCAAGCGGGGAGAAACTCCACTAAATTCAGATATTAGCGATCGACTTTCGCAAGGTTTAGAGGCCATGCGAAAACTCGTTAACGAAGCCGTTACCGGCGAAGATTCCGGCGTTAATACTTTTTACATCCTTGCTAGCATGATGGGTGCTTCTAGTCAGTTACAGCCACAGGCTGCCGCCTCAATAGTAGATACCTCATCTTCACAAATACCAGAACAACCGTTGGTAGAAGCGCAATTTACTGAGCCTTCTACCAAAGAACTAGAAACAATTGTTGAAACTTCTGAAGTCCTTAACTCAGAGAAAAATTTATCTTTTTTACCCCTACAATCCAAGCCAGAATTTCTACTGCAAGCTCAAAACTTGCCTGCACCTTCTGGGCCCGCCACTGAGTCGGCTTCGCAGTCGGCAGTTAGTGCATCATCAACCTCATATTACCGCATTGAAACCATTCGCGTTGCTACTCAAAATTTAGACGATTTAATGACTCAAGCTGGGGAACTTACTGTCACAAAAACTCGGTTAGGACACCGAGTTGCAGAGCTCGAACAAATTACAACTTTGTGGGAAGAGTGGAGCCGAGAATATTTTGTAACGAGCTTGACTGTTGATCGGATGCAAATAGATGAAAACGGTATTAAAGCCAACGGTAAATTTAGCCAATTGCAGGATTACTATCAACGTACAGAAGAACGTTTAGAACGTCTAGGAACTTTAGTAAACCGCTTGAGAAATCGAGTTTATGAAGATACTGCCAGACTCGAATTAATCGCTGAGGCATTAGAATCAGGAATTCGAACTCTGAGACTGCTGCCTTTGTCTACTATTTTTAATTTATTTCCTCGAACTGTACGAGACTTAGCGAAACGGGAAGGCAAAGAAGTTGCATTAGTGATTGAAGGAGGCGAAACTACAGCAGATAAACGCATTTTAGAGGAAATGAAAGACCCTTTAATGCACATGATTAGAAATGCGATCGACCACGGTATTGAAACTGTTGAGGAGCGGAAAAAACTAGGTAAACCTCCCGTGGCTACTCTCCGAATCAAAGGCTATAATATTGCCAGCAATATTATTATTGAAGTTGCTGATGATGGCCGGGGACTAAATCTAGAGAGCATTAAACAAACGGCTATAAAACGTAATATTTGTACGCTTGAACAACTGGCAGAAATGACCGAAACTCAAGTACAATATTTGATTTTTACTCCGGGCTTTTCGACCAAAAAATTTGTTACCGAAGTATCGGGGCGCGGGGTGGGGTTAGATGTAGTTCGCACTAATGTTGAAGCCCTAAAAGGTAGTATTCAAGTAGAGTCTTTACCGGGAAAAGGATGCACTTTGAGGCTGCAAATAAGCACATCCTTAGCTACAGCAAATGTATTAATTGTCGTAGTTGAAGACATTCCTTATGCTCTGCCAGTCGAGTTTGTAGACACAGCACAACAGGTGTCTCAGTCTGAGATATTTGCTATAGAAGGCAAGGAAACTATACTTTCAAAGGGTCAGCCTCTGTCAGTTGCTCATCTGACAGATTTACTAGAATTAAACAATAGACAAGGGTGGCACAAAACTCGGTCTTTGAGACAGGAAACCGGGAGCGAAATTCTGATAATAAATCAAAAATACTTACAAAATTCAACTTCAAAAATGCCTTGTATTGTTTTGAAAGTAGGGGAGGAAAGATTGGGATTATTTGTAGATGCTTTGATAGATGAACAGGATGTGGTGATGAAACCTCAAAGTCAATTGCTGAAACGGGTGCGAAATGTTTCGGGTGCCACAATTCTCGCTACGGGAGAAGTTTGTATGGTACTCAATCCCCACGATTTGATAAAATCGGTACGCCAGCAAGTTTCGTCTCGTGGGGTTGGGATTGCGCGATCGCAACTTGAGACTGCCAGCCGAAAACAAGTTATACTATTAGCAGAAGACTCGATCGCCACGCGCACTCAAGAAAAGCGCATCCTGGAAGGTGCGGGTTACGAAGTTGTGACTGCGGTAGACGGATTGGATGCTTTCCATAAATTGAAAACTCGCGATTTTGATGCTGTGATTTCTGACATACAAATGCCAAATTTAGACGGTTTGGCCCTGACTATTAAGATTCGGGAGCAAAAAGAATACAGTGAGTTGCCGATAATTTTAGTGACATCTTTGGCATCGGATGAAGATAAAAAAAGAGGGGCTGATGCGGGGGCAAATGCTTATATTCCTAAAGGTACTTTCAATCAAGATGTGCTGGTAGAGACACTAAAAAGGTTAGTTTAGTCATTAGTCATTACTCCTTGGTTATTAGGCATTTGTTATTTACTACCAATTAGCAAGGCCCAATGCCCAGTGCCCCGTGCACAATTACCAGTGCATCGATGCCCAATGCCCAATACTTTGACTACGCGGTTACTGAGCGACTCGTGCTGAGCTTAGCCACTCGCCCTGCGCGGTTTGCCCGCTCAGCTTCGCCAAAGGGAGTAAGTCGAAGGGCAGTACAAGTGCCCTATTCCCCATTCCCCATTCCCGATTTTCCATTCCCCATTTCCCATTCCCCATTTCCCAGCAAACTGATGTTATCGCCCATTAAACTATTGTTAGTTGAAGATTCTCCAGTAGTTACGCTCGTCCTCAAACGAATTTTTGAGTCCTCGCCAGAAATCCAAGTTGTAGGAACCGCTTGCAACGGATTAGAAGGACTAGAATTAATCCCCAAACTTCAGCCCCAAGTAATCTGTACGGATTTGAACATGGCACCAATGAACGGGTTAGAATTTACCGAAGAAGTAATGAAGAAATATCCGCTACCAATTTTAGTAATTAGTGCTTCAGTGCAAGCGAATGATACTCAGAATGTATTTCAAGTGTTAAATGCTGGTGCATTAGATGTTTTTCCGAAACCGATTGGCGGGTTGGTATCTGATTATGCTCGCCTAGCCAGTCAATTAATAGCTAAAGTAAAAATCCTCTCAGGAGTTAAAGTATTTACACGGCATCAAAAAAAGATGCCAACAGAAGATAATAATCAAATTGTAAAAATCAACCAAGCACCAGTTCCTAATTACAAATTCTCCAAGGAAAATGTTAAAACTCCAACTATTAAAGTATTGGCTATAGGGGCTTCGACAGGGGGGCCACAAGCACTGTACGCGATTATTTCTAAACTTCCGGCTAGTTTTCCAGTGCCTATAATTTGTGTCCAGCACATCAGTGAAGGTTTTTTGCAAGGATTAGTTGATTGGCTGGGTTATGAATCGAAACTGCCTGTTAAGATAGCTTCTTTTGGGGAATTGCCACAAGCAGGGACTGTTTATTTCCCGCCAGAAAAACGTCATTTAGAATTAGACTCTCAAGGGCGATTTGTTTATTCAGAAGCGGCTCATGCTGCGGGACACTGCCCTTCTGTAACGGTGACATTTAAGTCGGTAGCTAATTTTTATAGTCGGGCAGCAGCGGGGGTTTTGCTGACAGGAATGGGTAGAGATGGTGCTGACGGAATGTTGGCTATCGCCAGACAAGGGGGGTTGACAATCGCCCAAGACGAAGCTAGCTGCATTGTCTTCGGAATGCCCAAGGAGGCGATCGCCCTCGGTGCCGCCCAATATGTTCTACCTGTCAGTGCGATCGCTCCCCTACTCCTGGCAAAATTAAAAATTTAGGACTTACCTCGCAAATAGTGCAGAATACCCCGCCCCCCGACTTGTTAAAGAAGTCGAGGATAAGAGAGCGCGATCGCAACTTTTTAGTTCATTAATTACTCAAATTACTTAATTAATTACTCAAAACTGATTTTTTTTCCTAACTCCGATTATTTGATTTTGATAAACTTACCAATTACCTCGCGCAACTTATCAGCATCAAACGGCTTAGTTAAATACTCTGTTGCTCCCGCCAAACGCCCCTGTACCTTATCAAATGCTCCATCTCGCGCTGTCAGCATTACGATCGGCAAATTCTGAAACTGAGGCAAGCTCCGCACCGTGCGGCAGAGTTCCAATCCGTCAATACCAGGCATCGAAACATCCAGCAACAAAACCGAAATTTGTTCGTGATAAATCGTTGACAAAGCATCCACTGCATTGTCGGTAACGAGAACTCGAAACTCTTTGCTTAAGGCCTGTTTAACAAGTCCTTGCATCACGACGCTATCATCAACTGCCAAAATAGTTGGTACTTGACTGCTACTTGCAGACATATTCTTCTCCCTGTTTATTTATAGTTCTTGAAAATACAAAACATACTTCCTGCAGTTATTTTTTTAGAGTTGCCTCTACGCAATTGTCAACCCCGTTGGAGCGTTAGTTGAAACTTTACCCCTGTTTTTTTACGTCAAACTCGAAAAAAGGGATTGGGAGAGTGGTCGATCGGCAATTACAACAGTTGCAAAATGTGCATTCGGGCCCAGAAACCCTATACGGTCGAGTTTGACCAACTCTTGTTACAAAGTTTAACATCTTAGCAATCTTTTGTAGTTTATCTCCTAACTGTAGTTGAACTCCCGGCTAAGGCACAGCTCGGTAAAGGACACTGGTATTGTGCCACAAACCCATGATTTAAATCTACCAGCAAGTCAGCTACCCACGATTAGACAAGTCTGTTAAAATACAATTAAACTGATAAAAAAATTCTAGGTAAGCAATCGTCATATATTTGGGAAAGGTGCTTCCTGCCAACAGAGGCTCTTAGATTTAGAGAGCCGGAGGTATTCAAAAGCATAGTCAACTGGAAGTATAATTTATATAGTCTTAGATCTGGGGTGCTCTAACTCCCATAACCCAAAAGTTTCCAGATCAGTCAAGAGGTTAGTCTGAATTCGGCGCAAGCAGCCTGCGCCGAATTTGCGCCCACAGTCTCACATCACACAATTCATAGCTTGTTTTTCTCGAAAGTATTGAGAAGGGCGGTTGCCAGCAACTAGACGGGCAGTTACACATGATGAAAGCACCCTTGCCTCTTGGTAAAAAAGTGTTCAAGCTCCATAACATTGACTTGTATCAGCTTCTGGGATCTGCTCCAGAGGCTTGCTTGGACAATTTGGTCGGTTTGGCAGCTCAGATCGGCCGAACTCCTATTGCTTTCTTGAGCTTGATTGACGGTAATCGCCACTGGTTGAAGTCGCAGTTAGGTATCGATCAAACTTTGACCCACCGTTACCTGAATTTTTGCGCTCGCGCCCTGGAGCCAACTCCCGAAGATTTCGCCCAGAGTTCAAACTCAAACTCGGAATTTGACCGGGTAATTTCCCTGCAACAACCGCCAGTTGCTCCCGAATTTGCGATCGAACTCCCTATAAATTCCTTTAAAGAACAGCCTGCGGCCATTGTTCGAGACGCTTCCACAGATGTGAGATTTGGCGAGCATCCGCTGATCGTTTTCTACCCCTTCGTGAAATTTTACGCCGGAATCCCAGTTGTTAGCTCAGATGGGCAGGTGCTGGGAGTGCTATGCGTCATGGACTCGGTGCCGCGAGACTTGACCAAAGAAACGATAGAAGCTCTGCAAGCTTTGAGTCGGCAAGTTGCGAGTTTGGTGGAGCTACGCTGGCAATTAGTCAAAGCCCAGAAACAGTTGCCAGAGGTAGAAGATATCACCTCGGACAGCCCGCAAATCTTGGAGTTAGTTCCTGGCTCGACCCGATCGAGCTTGTGTGCGGTACATACGCCACAGAGTAGCAGGACAATATACGGAACAAAAAAGCTCCCGACGCTGGGGGAAACAGGCAAATCTCAATATGGGTGGGAAGCTTCAGCGGGCATCGGGCGCGCGGACGATACCCAACAAATCCGAGAAATCGTTGCCGGCCCCGGCGACACCTCCGATCGCCAACTAACGGCAGCGTCCCTACAAGAGCGATCGCGCTTGGGAACCCTGCAAGCTCAAGTCGGTGCAGCCCTCGGACAAGGCGGGAAAATATCGGTCATCCTCAACCGCTGCACCGAGGCAATGGTAGAGTACCTCGACGCCACAGGGGCGAGCATCTGGACTTTCAGCCAGCAGACAGAGCGGTTAGAATTGCAGGCCAATTCAGGACTTAGCAGCCAAGAGTGGGCACGGGAAATAGAAGATTGGGTGCGAACAGAAGCGGGAAAACTCCAAACTGCTCCTGTGTGCCTACTGTCGAACCCGTCTCTGTGCACCATTGCCTATCCGCTGATTGTGGAGGAGCGGTTGGTGGGAGTGATGGCTCTGTGCAGTAGCGCTTTGGCAAGCGAGGGAGCGCTAGAAGTTCTGGGTTGCATGGCGATCGCCATCGCCGTGGCGATCGATCGCGTCACTGCCCGAGAAGAATTGTTGAGCCGCCGGGAAGGCCTGATCTTCGGCCTCGCCAGCCAGATGCGGAATTCCCTCGACCTCGACAAAATTTTAGATACGGCTGTCAACGAAATTCGCAGCTTGTTGCAGGTTGACCAGTGCTACTTTTTGTGGTATTCCATCTCGCGAGACGGGCAGCCAAGCTTTGCAATCACCCACGAAGCGGCAAATCCCGAACTGAAAGACCGGCTTACAGAATACCCGATCGAACAAGTAACCCTGCTGGCCCAGAAAATTTGCCACCGCCAAACGCTCCGGATCGGCGACGCTGCAACAGCACTCTGCATAGAATCGCCCACGCGAGCTTTTTTGAGCAGTATCGGGATTGTTTCTAACCTGCTGCTGCCGCTCAAGACTCGCTCTGGTCAAATGGGTGCTGTAGTTTGCAACCATTACAGCAGCCACCGTTCGTGGACGACGAGCGAAGTGGAATTGCTGCAAGCGGTGGTGGATCAACTGGCGATCGCGATCGACCAAGCCGAACTCTACGCCCAAACCCGGGCGGCAGCCTTAGCCGCTCAAACTCAAGCTCGTCAACTGACGGAAACTTTGCAGCAGTTGCAGCAGAAAGAAGCTCAGCTCATCCAAAACGAAAAAATGTCCTCTCTCGGTCAAATGGTCGCCGGCGTCGCCCACGAAATTAACAATCCGGTTAATTTTATTTACGGCAACTTGACTTATTGCAAGCAGTACATGAAAAATCTGCTGGATTTACTGCACTTGTATCAAAAGCATTACCCCGATCCTTGCCCTGAAATTCTCGACAAAAGCGAAGAAATCGATGTTGATTTCATAGTGCCGGATTTGCTGAAAATTCTGTCTTCAATAGAGATGGGAACTGAACGCATCCGCCAAATTGTCCTGTCTCTGCGGAACTTCGCGCGCCACGACGAAGCCGAGATGAAGCTGGTGGACATTCACGAAGGGATTGACAGCACGCTGCTGATTTTGCAGAGTCGCTTGAAGTCCAATGGGCTAATACCGGGAATTGAGGTAATTAAAGACTACGGCAACTTGCCGAAGGTAGAGTGCTATCCCGGACAGCTCAACCAAGTATTTATGAATATTTTGGCGAATGCGATCGACTCTTTGGAAAATCAGCCTCCACCCAAAACGATCAAAATCTCGACGGCGGTGGTGAACCCAGACTCGGAGTATGATCAGTCAGGAAAGTCGAGCGGTCAAGTTGTGGTGATTCGGATTCAAGACAGCGGGCCCGGATTGGCCGAAAAAGCTAAATGCCACTTGTTTGACCCTTTCTTTACCACTAAACCTGTGGGCAAGGGTACGGGACTCGGCTTGTCTATCAGCTACCAGATTGTGGTGGAAAAACACGGAGGAAGCTTGAACTGTATCTCGAAACCGGGACAGGGAGCGGATTTCAGGATTGAAATCCCGGTAGCTCGCCCCCGTGCGATCAAAGCATAAACCTGCGGGCGATCGGTTCCAAAAACATTTTTTAAATTTTATTGTCAAAATGCTTGACAGATTCCCGTGGCTGGGTGTTACTATATTAAATGTTGAGACGTTGGGGCGTCGCCAAGTGGTAAGGCAGCTGGTTTTGGTCCAGCCATTCAGAGGTTCGAATCCTTTCGCCCCAGTTAAATTGTGTCCGGTCAATCAATTGTTGAACTGATTGTTTAGAGTTAGCGCTTGGCAGACGAGAGACAAACAACTTCATTACTACTCACATCTTGCACCATTCTCAGGAACGGGCTCTCCGGCCCGTTCCACAAAGACTAGATTTTCTTGTGGAACAGGCCGGAAAGCCTGTTCCTAAAAGACTAATTGAGAAGGGTGCAAGATATAAGTTACCAAAAAATTGGGTCTAAAGCCCCGTCCTTATAGGACGGCTTTAATTCATCAAACTATGAAGAATTGTTGAGTATACGAATTTGTAATTAAAAGTTTTTGTAAAAGTGGTATCATATGAGAGTTTTAGAGTTTAAATTAAAAGGCAAAGCGGAGCAGTATCGGGTCATCGACGAGATGATCAGAACGGCTCAATTTGTCCGAAACAAGACTCTAAAATACTGGACAGAAAATCAAGGAGTTAAGCTGGTAGACTTATACAAACAATGCGCCATCATGGCAAAAGAGTTTGAATGGGCAGGCAAGCTTAACTCAATGGCACGTAAGGCTTTGGCGGAACGTGCCATTTTTGCTATCCAACGTTTCTTTGCTAATTGCCAAGCCAAGAAACCAGGAAAAAAGGGATATCCACAGTTCAAGAAATATACTCGATCGGTCGAATACAAGACCTCGGGTTGGGAACTTTCTCCCGACAAAAGATAGTTGACATTTAAAGACGGTTTTGCCGCTGGAAAGTTCAAGTTACTCGGTAGCCGGGACTTGCATTTCTATGCGCCCGCTGAGATTAAGCGAGTCATGGTTGTACGTTGTGCCGATGGATACTACGCCCAATTCTGTATCAATATGGAGCGAAAAGAGGAGGCTGTTTCTAATGGCAAAGCTATTGGAATAGACGTTGGACTAAACCACTTTTATACTGATAAGCTGTTACGCATTTAAATTGGAAATTCCGGACAGGCTAGAAGCCCGTCCCACAAGAGTTGTATTGATTTTTGACAGACAGTTTAAATGTAGAACAGCTTAGCGATGGCGAAACAGTTGCCAACCCTCGATATCTCCGAAAGAGTGAAAAAGCTTTGAAAAGATTGCAGAAACGTGTTTCAAGGGAAGAAGAAAGGTTCGGGCAATCGGAAAAAAGCAATCAATAAGTTGGGAAGAAAACACCTGAAAGTAACGAGGCAGCGTCAAGACTTCGCCATAAAAACGGCGCCCGGCGCGGTAAAGTCTAACGATTTTGTAGCCTACGAAGAGCTTCAGGTCAAAAATATGGTGAAAAACCATAAGCTTGCTAAATCAATTAGCGATGCAGCATGGTCACAATTTGCTCAGTGGTTGGAGTATGTTGGAAAAGTGTACGGCAAAACAATATGTGCTGTAGCCCCTCAATACACATCGCAAGAGTGTTCAAATTGCAGCAGTCTAGTCAAGAAAACCCTGTCAACTCGAACCCATATTTGTGATTGCGGGACGGTACTAGATCGCGATCATAATGCCGCGCTGAATATTTGGGCAAAAGGCTTGAAACAGGTAGGAATCAATTTAAATACGGTGGGACACACCGAAATTAACGCTTGCGGACAGACCGTGCGAATCGTTGGCTAGAAACCAGTCCTATAAAGGATTAGGGGGATTAGCCGCCAGGAATAGAACCTTGACAACTGAATGACCATGTAGGTGAGAATCAGTACCCTAGAACACTCAAATCCTACCCCGCAGGTGCAGCGGTGAAAGCATCTCCCCTACGGTAGCGACTAGCCATCAATCCGTAAAGCGGGGAGAAAAGGTGTTATTACTGACAGCCTAAATCGGTAAGCATCGAGCAAAATACCCATGAGTAAAAGCAACTGCTTGAAGATACGCCTGAATCGTCGTGACTCAAAACCAGCGAAATAAGGCTTTTTGCGCTGGAGCCAAAAGGCAAAGGATAAGGAATTGGCAAATGATCTGTTGACCAATCAGCACTTCCTATAAACCCGGCGAACAGTATCACTCTAAAGGTACATAGTAAGTAGGTCGGCGAAAAAAAACAAAACTATGTTAAGATACATAAAGAAAGGTATAGCTTTAGTGAGGTAATTAATATATGGGCGCTCGATTAAGAGTATTTCTGACTCAAAAGCAAGACAAAACCCTATTTAATCTGAGAACGGCGCTCATTACCACAAAAAGTCAAAGATCGAGCAGAAGTAATCAGGTTAAACGCAAATGGCTGGTATGTTGAGAAAATAGCTACTCACTTTAACTGGGCTTCACAAACAGTGAGAGCAGTCTTACATAAATGGGAAGAATTTGGTAGAGAAAGCCTTTGGGAAAAACCAGGTCGAGGGGTAAAAGCCAAATGGAAAGAAGAAGATATAGAGTTTTTAGAAGAATGCTTAAAAAAAGAACCACGTACATATAACAGTTTTCAATTAGCTGATAAATTAGAAAAAGAGCGCTCTGTTAAATTAAGTCCCGACCGACTAAGACGGGTACTAAAAAAAAAGGAATCATTTGGAAAAGAGCTAGTCCAAGTCATAAAGGAAAACAAGACCCCAAACAACGAGAAATAAAGCAATCCGATCTAGATATGCTGGAATTAGCAGCGGCCGCCGGAGAAATCGACTTAAAATATTTAGATGAATCAGGATTTTGTGCGTGGAGTAAACCAAGTTATACATATTACAAAAAAGGTCAACAAAAACGGATACAGCAAACTAAAAATCGAGGTCGTAGATTAAGTATTGTTGGGCTTTTTGAACCTTTAAGTAGCTTTGTATATGGTTTGGTAATTGGAGGTGTTGATCGAAAAGCTTATATTCAGATGATGGAGAAAGAAGCAGAAGAAGTGGCCCAAATGAAACGGATGAGAATTATTGTACAAGACAACGGTCCAATACACCGATGTCAGGAGGTTAAACAGTTGTGGTCAAAGTGGGAAGCTCAGGGTTTATATATTTTTTTCTTGCCTAAATATTGTTCCGAAATGAACCCAATTGAATTGGAGTGGCAACACATTAAAGAAGATGAATTAGCCGGACAAATGTTTGAGGATGAATTAGAACTCGCCTACGCCGTAATTCATGGAGTAGAAGTTAGAGGAAAAAGAGGAGATTACCCTACACAACGTATTAAATTCAAGTCCAGTCACCCGACTTAATATTTTGTTACATACTTATGGATTTTCCCGCCGACCTACTTAGAGTCAGAAATGACATCGGAACGAAGGGACAACTTCAAAGCTGGACTGACATAGATTGGAAGCTAGCTTTGAAGCGCGTCAGAAACCTAAGACAGCGGATTTATCGTGCCGCTCAGAAAAATCAGTGGAACATGGTTCGTAGCCTTATGAAACTGATGTTACGCAGTTACTCCAACCTGCTGCTTTCAGTGCGACGAGTAACCCAAGAAAATCAAGGTAAGCAGACGGCTGGAATAGACGGTCAGACAGCTTTAACCAACGATGAACGGGTGAAACTGGTCACACAGATGAAGGAACATTCTTTATGGAAAGTTCGCCCAACTAAAAGGGTATATATTCCCAAAGCAAACGGGAAAAGAAGACCATTAGGAATTCCAACTATCAAAGACCGCGTAGCACAAGCGATTGTCAAAAATGCACTCGAGCCTCGCTTTGAACCTCACTTTGAGGCACACAGTTACGGCTTTAGACCTGGTAGAAGCACACACGATGCCATCGCCCAATGCTTTTGCCGAATGGGTGGAGGCAGTGACACTTGGATTCTAGATGCCGATATCAAAGGAGCATTTGACAACATCAGCCATGAATACATCCTCAGCACAATTGGGAATACCCCAAGCAGAGAAATCGTCAAACAATGGCTGAAGGCAGGGTATATAGAAGCCGAGATGTTCCACAAAACAGAAAGCGGTACACCACAAGGAGGGATAATCAGCCCTCTGCTAGCCAATATTGCCTTAAACGGTATAGAGGCACTACTGAGCCAGTTTTACAAGGTCAACACCTACACCCTGAAAAGCGGGAAACAAGCTGGCAACAAGAAAAAGAAGAAGGATGCAACCTACGGATTCATCCGATATGCAGACGACTTCATCATCACCGCCAAATCTAGAGAGGACATTGAGGCAATAATTCCCACTCTTCAGGAATGGCTTAAAGAAAGAGGATTAGAACTGAGTCAGGAGAAAACCAACATCTCTCATGTAGAAGAAGGATTCAATTTCCTGGGGTTCAATATCCGCCAGTTCAAAGGCAAATGCCTGATAAAGCCTCAGAAAGAAAAAGTCAAAATCTTCCTGAAGAACATCCGTAAATGGCTTAAGGAACACAAACAGGCTTCACCAGAGGCAGTCATAGAATACCTTAACCCAGTATTAAGAGGATGGGGAAACTACTACAGGCACGGGGTCAGCAAACAAGTGTTTAGCTACGTTGACCACCAAATCAGGAAACTTCTCTGGAAATGGTCACTGAGGCGACACCCGAATAAAAGTAAGAAATGGGTAGCCAGAAAATACTTCAAAACCCTCCAAGGGCGAAAATGGGTATTTTCTGCAACAGTCAATGACTTGCGTGGAAATAAAGAGATAGCCCTTTTCCGCCTATCTAGTATTCCAATTGAACGTCACGTTAAAGTCAAAGGCACCGCTTCCCCCGATGACCCCGAACTCACCAAATATTGGCAAGACCGCATGACCCGATACGGTAAAACCTATTGGGAAAAAGGTACGAAGCTCTACAAAGTAGCGACTAATCAAAACTGGTCTTGTCCGATATGCGGTGACCACCTGCTCAACGGAGAAAAACTGCACACCCACCACATCGTACAAAGGAAGAATGGCGGAACGGATAATGAGGAAAACCTTATACACCTCCATCAAGCCTGTCATAGGCACGTCCATTCAAAGGGTGATACTGAGAGGTTGAAGGCATGAGCCGGATGATGGGAAACTGTCAAGTCCGGTTCTTGGGGGAGGAGGACACGGCGACGTGTGCCTCCTTACCCGCCATCGACCAGGAAGCACTGCTCAGAAAATTAAATACATTCCCCACCATACGCCGACAAATTCGAGCCTGGTTAAAAGCGGGAGTGATGGACGGTAAGCAGTTGTTTCCAACATCTGAGGGTACACCGCAGGGTGGGGTCATTTCCCCATTGTTAGCAAATATCGCCCTCCACGGGATGGAAAAACGAATCAAACAGTATGCAGATACTCTGCCTACCAAAAGAGGAAAAAACAGACTTGCCAATTTCAGAAGTCTCAATCTGATTCGTTACGCCGACGATTTCGTGATTCTCCACGAAGATATAGCCGTTGTCCAAAGATGCAAGGAAATAATTTCCGAATGGTTAGAAGGCATGGGTTTGGAATTAAAACCTAGCAAAACGAGGCTTACCCATACCCTTAAACGGTATGAGCAAGAAGAACCAGGATTTGATTTCCTAGGTTTCACGATACGACAATTCCCTGTAGGAAAGTATCACTCGAAACAAGGTTTTAAGACAATCATCACCCCAAGTAAGCAGAAGCAAAAGGTACACTACGACCAAATCGCTAGTGTCATTGAAGCCCATAAGGCAGCACCGCAAGCGGCGCTAATTAGCCATTTAAACCCAATTATCCGGGGATGGGCTAACTACTATGCGACTGTAGTAAGTAAGGTGGTTTACTCAGATATTGATAACCTCGTGTACCAAAAGTTAAGAGCTTGGGCAAAACACCGCCACCTCAACAAGAATGGGGAATGGGTATCAAAAAGATATTGGCACCCAATAAACGGTGATAACTGGGTATTCGCAACCAAGAAAGAAGGGTTAAACCCTCTTCGGTTACTGAATCATGCCGACACTCCAATAGTGCGTCATGTGAAAGTTAAAGGCGAATTGTCTCCATACGACGGCAACCTGGTTTACTGGAGTACAAGAATGGGTAATAACCCAGAAATGCCAAATAGGGTAGCTAAACTCCTGAAAAAGCAAAAAGGGAAGTGTATCCACTGTGGCTTGTTTTTCCGTGAAAACGATGTGATGGAAATTGACCACAGAATCCCTAAATCGCAAGGTGGAAAGGATTCTTACGATAATTGGCAACTCCTTCACAGACATTGCCACGAGACAAAGACAGCTATCGATGGCAGTCTCGGCAACCAATCTGGCTGCAATAGTGCCAAGCCTAAGCCCACCAGAAGACTTGAAAAAGTTGATGATAAATGGGCAATGAGGTATGCGTAACAAGCACCAAAACATTGAGGAGCCGTGTGAGGTGAAGCGCGACGTGCAAAGTCGCATTTGATGAGTAGAGAGCCGTCTCTCTCTGGGGTACTTCTCCTCAGTCCTCG
>NZ_JAUBTR010000136.1:0-7311 GCF_036705045.1 Microcoleus sp. BR0-C5 | reverse complement strand
GGCACAGATATTTTTCCTACAGTGAAGGTATGAAAATCCTTAGTCATCAAAGCCAGAACTGCGGAATGTGGGTTGTAAATCGCTTGTGTCAGTGATTCGCCATTTGCCCATGCCACCGATGCTAGTAGTAGCGGCGAAACCTAAATCCCACAAAATGTCAGCGCAAGATTCGCCATCAACAATAAAAATTTGTTGACTGTCGGCGATCGCCTTTTGAACATCGGCACGGCGGTATACAGGGATGCTGGCGCGTTCAACTTTGCCCAGACCCATCACCCAATTGTTTTTGTCTTTGTCCCAGTGCTGCTGCTTGATATCCTTTTTGCGACCGTCGCCGAAATCCATCCGACGCACTCTGACTAGCGGGGAACCGTCGCGGTCTGGATATTCCCAGTAGCGAGTTTGAGCAGGACGGACTGCTTTCTGAATTGGAGCGTAGAAAAAGTGACCGTCAGCATCAGACTTTTTAGTAGCCTCCCAACCAGTAGCGGGCTGTTGGTCGCGGTTACAAACAGAAAGCTCGCCGATGAAGTAGCACCAATCAGGTTTGCCACAGTGCAGGCAAGGATTTTCTTTGGAGACGCGAACTAGCTGAGATTCGGAATTTGATGTATTATTTGAATACATGGATTTAGCCCGTCCTCTGGACAGGTTGAATGTTTATAAGTTTCAAAAAGCCGTTGCACGTCAGGTTCCAATTGAAGGCAGCGGTTTTTTGTTGTTTGTGGGTTTTGAAATAGCTAAAATTTGGAACCTAGCTCTTGTTCACCAAAAAGCATGGTGAAAAAAGCCAGTTTCCCCGTACCAATGGGTTCTTCAGCTTAGGGTTTGTAAATTGGTGTGTTGCATCCTTGGTACGCGCAGCCCGCGTAGCTGCCAGTTTCTCGGACTCTGCTTAGATCCGCCCTCCCGCATGACTCTACTTTGGAAAGATTCCCGCAGAAATTTGCTTAAGGATATTTCAAAAACCCACTCAAGCCGAACATCTTGCGCCTACTCTTTCTAATTCCAAAGCTTTTTCTCAGTCTAAACGGCTGAGAGTCGTCTATAGATTAAGCTGTGTCGCCACAGCTTGGGACTCCACCAATTGCCTATTTGGTCTTAACAGATAACCTAGAGCACCCTTGTTTCTAGGGCCACCCTTGCGGGGCTAGGACTGTTTTACTTGTCTTGAATTTTACCTCAAGTTTGGTTCGATCGCCTTTTGCCACCCAGTACCGCGTCATAGGGTTTCGGTTGTGGTTCGCTGGGATTGGGTGCTGTGGGTGCGGATGTTATTACAAGCGGTGTTCTTACGTTATTTAGGTAATAGGCAAACTTATTTGCGTCACCCCGTTGAGCATAATATTTTTCCTTGCCATTCCACACGCAACCCTTAGTTCTTAAAAATGCCAAGGTGTTTGTAATTTCTGTTTTAGTTCCTATCACTCGGAAGCTTCCTAGTTGTAGTGATTCACTCATTGAGTTTCCCCTCAAACTGTTGCAAAATTGACTTTAATTTTACCTTGCCATCTGCAAATTTGCGCCCTCCCATTTTCAGTACATTCTCAACAATCCAAGTCACAGACTTACCCGCTTCCCTCGACTTACAAATTTCCAAGTATATAGGAAAATCTGGATGCTCGGAAGCGGAAGCGGTATCTTGCAAGTCGCTGCTATATATAGCTTCCAGCGCTTTTCGGCTGGCTTCCACATCAGCACCAGGGCTTGCCAGTATAAGTTCAGCTTCCTGCTGTCTTTGTTGCTGCGAAATATAGACGCTAGTAGAGATTTCATCCTCTACATCAGCCTTAATAGCGCGGGTTTTAAGTTCCTCAATTTCTCCCTCATCAGCTAATTGCCGAGCGATGTTGCCAGCCGACACTGCACAAGCAATCGCAGCGCATAAACTGACACCTTGCAACGCCTTGTGGGTGTCTAGCTTTTTGTCTAGTGCTGCTAGTGGAATCAACCACAATACGACAGAGGACGCACTCAACACAAACAGTTTTAGCTGCATAGAAACACTCCCAAACCAATCAACAGCATGGCTAAACCGCCTATTAACAATGCTTGTAAGTCGGTGACTGAAATCTTAATCAACTTGCTCAGGGAGTAGTCAAGTAACCAACTCAGCCCCCAAGCAATTGCAACTGCTGCTAACAGAAATAAAACGGTTTTCATTGCCATCGGATGCAAACTCGCTATCCACCCTAAAAGGGAGAAAGCGACGCATCCGGCAACGAAGTAGTTAGCCAGATACATCGCTTTCATTAGTTAGTCCCTCCGGTGAGCTTGGCTTTGATTGCATCAATCCGAGTTCTGGCATCGCTGTCAGCCTTGTCAATCCCTAAACCCAGTCGGGCATAGCCGGGACGCAAACTGTGCAAGTGCTTAGCTAGTCGAGTGTCTGAGCGCTTTTTACCCAGTTCATTATCAGCCACAACACCCTCATATTTGCGGTGTTCTTTATGAACTGTTTTGTCTGCAACTTCAATTTTTCCTAGTGCTTTGTAAGCGCGTTTAGACTGCCGTGCACCGTCTGTTTTCTCCTTTGCCAAATCCTTCATTGCGTCCGCTTCTTCCTTCGTGAAATAGCGCGGGGAGGGAACTACGGGAACACTACGAACTGAGTCAAAGTTACCAGGATTTAGCGGTGTGATAACGCTTGTGTCAGTGCTTGCCAGGACTTTTGATTTGTCAATAGCGTGTCCGCCGTCGTTGCTGGCAGCCAGTTTTCCAGCATCAGAATTGCCGCCAAATAGGCGTAGTTGTAAGCTCATAATTTTGTCCCGATTTGAATGTTGATGCGAACTGGGGAGGGAAATAAATTCAAAGGATTGATTTGACGCCACATAGACATTGCCAGCACAAACACTCCCGCCGATGCGAGTACAAGTGCGATGAGTTGAGAGAGGTCAACCCAGTCTAAAAAGCTGGTGGAATTCTGGCGGATGAAACCGCACACAGGGAATGAACCGTCGTTAGTCCAATCAAGGGTGTCTACACTGTCTACAGTTTGTGTGTCAAGCGGTTCAGGTCTCTTGTCTACAAAGCTGTCGGTACTATCTACACTGTCTACATTCACTGTGTCAAGCGATTCCCCGTCAACCAGGTACAGTTCTAGCAGCGATTCCCACGTAGCAGTTTTAGACAATTTCCCGAACTGTCTGGCGTCTTCATTGGTGAAGCCACGGTCAAAGGCGATCGCCTTGAGTTGGTCAATGCGACGGTAGCTGACTATGGGTTTAGTCATGACAAAACCCCGCCAACTCAATCATTAAGAGTTGCGATCGTCCGTCAAGACAATCGTCTAAAAATGTCATAATTTATCGGCTCCAAGCGTTGTGCATAAACGGTTGGGGAAGTCGTGACTTGGTTAGCGGGCTCAATCGCTAGTCAGTCGCGCATCAATCTTCCTCAGTTACTTAACGATCGTGTTTTCCAGCCACTTTGTCAACATAGGAACTGTAAAGTTTTGTTTCGCTTCGTAGCCCAAGTAGCGGGTCACAGAAAACAAGAATATTCACCCCATATCAGACTCTTGCACCACGCCCGGTAAATTAATGCGCTCAATATCAAAATGCAAATAGTGCTGCATAATTACTTCGGGCGAATTCCCTACAAGCTTAGCTAGCTTTTGAATAGGAAAATCATTATTAGCGTGGTACGAAATCATCGTGTGCCTCAGATTGTACGGAATGCGATATCGCATCTCAAGACTCTTGAGTAATGTTTTCCAAACAACATTTAAAGCAGCTTGACTAATAGGTTTTCCCATCTCATTAGTAAAAACAAAACCTTCCCGGTGCGGGATTGACTCAAGCAAAATTTGCAATTCTTGATTGACGGGAAAAGTCCGAACAAACTCTGTTTTAGTACCCTCTTTGGAAACAATCTTTCCACCAGAAGTCAGTACCTGTGCCTCGCAAAAAGTTATGATTCTTCTTGCAATATTGACATTCTTCCACTTGAGAGCGATTGCCTCACTGGGACGGCAACCCGTCAACCAAAGAAAGTAAACGTACTGGTAATATTGACTGTGCTTGCCCTTAAACCGAGAATGGGTATCATCTTTAAGAGCATTTAAGATGCGGTAAACTTCATCAACCGAGTACACGTCAATCTCTTTTTTCTCTTTTTTCTTGCCGCTGATTTTGACCGACCCCAAAACATCACGATACTCGATACCCCACTTGCGAGGTATATTACCCTGCTTGCTATGCCAGTCAACTGCCGCAGTTAAGTGCATGAACCGTTTTTTCGAGGTAGCAGCCGAGCGTTTTGTGTCATTAAGTATCCACTGAAGAATCTCCGACTTGTCCTCTAGTCGCTTAAACGGACATTTTTCTAGCAGTCTAGAAACATGGGTAATTTCATTGTTGATGTAAGTTTGTTCCCACGCACCTAGTGCTCGGTGAAAGTCAACATACTTTTTCCACAGCAGTGAAAGTTCGTCTTTGCGAACTATACGCAGAGAAGCTTTGTCGCTACTAGCTAGCAGCGGTTTTAATTCCCCAACAAAAGTTCGCAGATACTCCAAATCGATTATTTCAGCGCCGTCAACCAGTCGCTGTATTTCGCCGTCAAGCTTGCGTGCCAAGACCAGGGCTGTAAATTCGTCAGAACCGAGTCCGACAGTCGAGCGCCCAAATCTCTGATGCAAGCGCGCCGCGTAGTAGGGCCTGACTCGGTGTCGCTGCACCTGAAGATTGAGCCACCGAAACTCAGAATGTGCCGCTGGGTACATACTTCCCTCTCCAAACAGAGATTAATTCTACTCAGGAATGGTATACGAAAATGGTATACAAACAGCATTTATTTGAGTCTAGATTCGTACACATCTTATCGTGCAAGGGTTAGCGCTCTTGAATAGGCAGACTCGAAATCTACTTTAGGGGTAACTCTAACGTGGGTTCAAATCCCACCCTCTCCGTACATTCCTTACTCCACAAGGCTTTGATGCTATCCGCTTTTTTAGCCATCTGTGCAATTTATCGGCAGTGGTATATAAGAGTGGTATATAAACCGCTCCGGTATATACCACTTTTTGCTTTAACTCCACCCCTTCTCCGGGCGATCGGTCAGGACGAAAGTATTTCTAAAATTACCTCCATGTCTGCCGGTTCGGCCCTCGACTTTTTGCGCTGCGCTTTTAACTGGTTGAGTAAGTCGGCTGGCTCTGGAAACTTTGCGACGGTCGGAGCCGATTTTTTATTTGCTTCCCGATCGCGCCGTGCTTCTTTGAGCTCTTGCTCCAACATTTGAACCTTCAGCCCCAAATCGCCATTGCGCTCGTGTAACTGATTGAGTTCTGCATCCCATTCTGCAAGTTGCTTGTTGGCCGCTTTCAATTCCTGCCTGAGTGATTCATCATTGCCGTCACTCAGGCACTCAATTTTCCCAGCCGTTCCTCAATCCCTGCTAATTTAACCGCTAGCAGAGTGTCTAGCTTACTGTCTATCAATTTGTCTAGCACTGGTTCGATGTCCGAAATTTCGGACACTTGTGTTTGATGTTGAATTGGCGGCGCTGATATTGCCTGGTTGGCCGCTTGCTCTAAAGTTCGCACTACCCAAGCATTGACGCTCAATCCCTCTGCTGCTGCGACATCTTTAATGGTTTCGAGCAAGTCACGGCGGCCGTCCAATCTCAAGTTAAGCTGTACTCTGTCTGTCATGTCTAGTAACTATCTAGTAATCGTCTAGTTAAATGTTAGCATCTTGTCTAGTAGTTGTCTAGTGTATTTAGTATTTCTAGAAAATTTGCGTCACTTGTCTAATATATGTCTAGTGGGTGTCTAGACATAAAAATCCCCCAGTTAAGGCAGGGCTGTTTCATTCTCTTATTTTAGCTGTGCTAAAATAAGAGAATGAAAACATTAATGTCCGACTCGAACGCTAAAAATCAAACTATCAATTTTATTGATAGTTGAATAAACCGTTTTCCTTGCTCTCCTTGAGGTTGAAAACTTTATTTTTATAATTCTGAGCGGATTAGGGAGCTAATATACAATTTTAACTGAGTAAAAATATGAGCTTTTAAAATTCATAGTTTAGCCACCTTTGCCCGATTTTTAATGATGAAAAGCCTAAAAATCGGTAAAAATTAAGAGCAATGGTTGTCAGAACCGATAAATTAGTGACTGCTGTGTAGTTATGTCGAGGCCAAGTATCTTGTTTAAAGAATACATCCTTCACCCAATGTAACTGATTTTCTATAAGCCAATGCCCGCGAATTTTTGAGGCAAATATTTCGGCTGGTACTGATAAGCTGCTGATGTAATAGGCAAGGTGCTCATAATCTTTTTTACCACGAGTACCGCTTCTTTCGACTTTAATTAAACTGGTAATTTTACTCCATTTTGATTTCTCAAAACTCTGGGATACCATAGGGGGAATATCAAAGACAGATACCTTTCTCACTATGTTACGACCATGACTAATATCTACCGATTGGGCTTGACTTCTAGGTGGTTCATTTGCCGTAATTTTGACTGCGTGTTTCAACAAGTTTTTTTGATTGCCTTTAAGGGCGATAATATAATCATTTTGAGACTGATTAATTAGAGTAATTGTCTTTTTTTGACAGTGCAAAGCGTCTAAAGTAAATACTTGCCCGCTTAGAGGATAATTCCTTACTAGCTCGTGCACCTGTCCAATTTATGAAGTTTTTTTGTACTGAAAATTTTGTAGTTTGAGAACCTAACCACTTGTCTGACTAAATAAAGACACAAGTGACACAAAGTTTTGAGAACTATTGTCGGAGTTATTGCAAGTGGGTCTGAGAGATTTACCATCAATTGATACCCAATCATTCAAGTCGTTTGGAGTGGCAAAATGGCTAGCCCATTGATTAAATTATTCTACTAAATCCGAGGTATTCACAATCATCATTGCCCGTCTAATAGTAGAATAAGATGGTATTCGATACCTTGTGAGATGAAAAGTTTTAACTATCAGTTTTTGGTTAGACTTACCAAAGGTTTCTATATCTTTATATCCCAAATAACCGAACATTAGTCCCAAAACAACCAATAGTAATATCAGCCAAAAGGGATGTCTTTTTCCTGACATTTTTCGTGGGTCATTGACTTTTTTCAGAAATGGGATTAGAGTCAGCATATATATTTCTTGTTCAGCGATCGTTGAAAATCTTATCAGATAGCGCGATCGCTTTTACTTTTGCCGATCGGATCCGAGAATGAAACAGCCCTGCCCTTAGCCTTACTGTCCTTCTTTAGTCCTACCCCTTTGGGGTGAGTCGAGGGGGGATATTATTCCCCGCCCCTCTCAGTTAATTAGAGTCGATGCCTGTGTTACCACAGGACAC
>NZ_JAUBTR010000023.1:78842-100310 GCF_036705045.1 Microcoleus sp. BR0-C5 | reverse complement strand
CTTTCGAGATTTTGCTTTTCGGTAGCGAATTGCTGCTGCAAAGAAGCGATCGAACTTTCGCGTTCACTCAACTGCTGTTGTAAACTTTCGTAACTTGACTTCGCTACAGTTTCGGCTAATTGGCTTTCGAGATTTTGCTTTTCGGTAGCGAATTGCTGCTGCAAAGAAGCGATCGAACTTTCGCGTTCACTCAACTGCTGCTGTAAACTTTCGTAACTTGACTTGGCTACAGTTTCGGCTAATTGGCTTTCGAGATTTTGCTTTTCGGTAGCCAATTGCTGCTCCAAAGAAGCGATCGAACTTTCGCGTTCACTCAACTGCTGCTGTAAACTTTCGTAACTTGACTTGGCTACAGTTTCGGCTAATTGGCTTTCGAGATTTTGCTTTTCGGTAGCCAATTGCTGCTGCAAAGAAGCGATCGAACTTTCGCGTTCACTCAACTGCTGTTGTAAACTTTCGTAACTTGACTTCGCTACAGTTTCGGCTAATTGGCTTTCGAGATTTTGCTTTTCAGTAGCTAATTGCTGCTGCAAAGAAGCGATCGAACTTTCGCGTTCAGCCAACTGCTTCTGTAAAGTTTCGTAACTTTCTTGCAGCGGATTTGGCTTTACACTCACCGAGTCCGATAGGGTTTCTGCCGTTACAGCGTCATTAAATTCGCTTTCTTCGGCTGTTTCCCCTTGCAAGTGGGCGGCTTCTACCTGCGTTTCTTCACCTTTTTTCCAAGTGACACTAACTTCCGTCTTGTCGCTTGAAATATCCAGATTGCCTTGTGCCAAGCGTTCTAGGAGCTCCGACCTTGATATTCCGAGCTTTCGAGCGATCGTGTTCAATCGATCAGCACTAGAAGAAGTCAGCGAAAGTCCGATTTTGACTTTGCTGTCTGAATTGGAACTAACTACATTGCGATTTTTTTTGACCATTGGCATTTTCCTCATGCCAACCTACACTTATTAGTATAGTGGCTGAAGCTTGTATTAAAATTAATTCTTGTTACTTACCAATTGTGCCAGCTTGCGTTCCCAATTGAACAAAAATCCGTGAATGTATTTTTCGATCCATTCCTCGCCGTAGAACCGCGTGAACATTCCCTGACCCGGTTTTTTTGCGGCATCATACCGCAGCTAGCGCAGTTGAGCTTGCAAGCCGTTGTTTTAAAGCGAAGCTTCCAAAGTCGCACCTGCAACCCGATGATCTCGATCTTTTGCCAAATAGCTCACAGCAGCGCGAGCTTGAGGAT
Organism: Microcoleus sp. BR0-C5; assembly: GCF_036705045.1. Classification (NCBI taxonomy): domain Bacteria; kingdom Bacillati; phylum Cyanobacteriota; class Cyanophyceae; order Oscillatoriales; family Microcoleaceae; genus Microcoleus; species Microcoleus sp. BR0-C5. Next base: position 99,070 of record NZ_JAUBTR010000023.1, on the reverse strand, counting down.
TGTCAAATTTGCTCAGCGCGCGAGCAACTCGCAGCCGAATTCCCCAGTTATCCGAACTTACTAGAGGTAATAATTGCTGCAAGGCCTGTTCTTGCTTCGGGGTATTTGCCAGCACACCAAATCCGTCAATTGCTGCTTCCTGAACTGGTAAATCTTCGCCGCCAAGACCGATCGCACAAATTTCAAATACTGCATCAGGACACTGCATTTCGTACAGCGGAGCCATAATGCTGCGGCGGACGAGCCAATTGTCATCGCGGCGAAAAGCTTCCACTAAATGAGAAATTGCCTCGGTTCCGAACCTTGACAAAGAGTTAGCGGCTTCGGCGCGCACGTTCGGATCGCGATCGAACTGCATCATTTTTAACAGCGCCGCAAAAGCTTCCGCAGTTTGAATCTGCCGCAATCCCATCGCCACGAACGATCGCACCATAAACTCGCGATCGTCCACTTTGCTCAGCAACATCGGCAGCGCCACCGCAGAATCGCAGTTTCTCAGAGCCGTTACCCCCCGCAGCCTCTCTTGAGAATCCGAACTTTGCAGCGCTGCTTGGATTTCGCTAATTTCCATAAGCCAATTATAAATTTTTGTTACGTTTTTTTACAATTTTAGCAATTATTCCCGGATTTTGGGCAGATTAAAAAAAAATCACTGCTGAATAAAAAATTGTGTGGGTATTTAAGCAAAGTTTTGTATTAGTAATGAAGGCAATCAGCACCCTATTTATTTGAGTATGCGGAGGCATACTTTATTTTTTAAAATAGGTTGATAACAGCCGATTTGTAACAAGCAGCGACTTGGGCGCACTGCACAATAAAAGCATCTTCAACCCCAATTTTTGGAGAGAAAAGCGCAATTGAAAACCCTAATTCTCCCGCGCATAAAACCCCAAGTGATTGGCAATTGGACGTTCCTGCATGGGGATTTTATTCTGAATCGGAGCATTCAATAGTTTCGCTCCTGACGTGGATGCTACTGCAAAAGTTACAGATCCGCCGCCATCTAAATTTAGCACTGTCTCGGCTCCCAACTGCATCGAAATATCAGTTATTTCGCTCAAATTCAGCCCTTCACTGTAAAGCCTCTGCTTGCCGTCTGCCAGAATTAACCACAAATTGTCGCCTGTTTTGTCGATCGCCGCCACTGCACGGGGATAGGGCTTATCCTGTTTGCGTTCTTCCTGACTTTGTGCTACTGGTTTGCCATTTTTCACCAGCAAAGTATCTCCGGCAACTGCATAGGCTGTTCCCGCAGGACAAGTGCCGTTTTCGATTATTTGAGCGCGGTTTTGGGCATCAAAACAAAGGGCGGGAAAGCCTGAATGTGGTTGAGAATAAGCTTGGCTTTTGGCAATGGCGTGTCCGACATTATTTACTCGATCGCCACTGCGGGGATAGAAATCCCAAGGTGCTTCCTCGATGCAGGGATAAAAAAAGTTGCCGTTGACTGCTAATTGCAATTTAAATTCTTTCAGGAATTCAGTAGCGGTGCGGGCATTGGTTTCTGTTAAATCGGCTGTTGGGTTTCCGGGAGTGACAAAAATTCCTATTCCCGGCGCTTTTAGGTCGATGCTAACAATGTGAATTAGGTTGGGACGCGGATTAGTCCGAAATTCCCTGCGGTAGGCTATTCCTTGAAACAGCGATCGGGATTCGTTTGTTTGTTGGGGACGCAAAAAGTAGGGAATGTTGTAGAGTAGTATGGGTGTGAGCAATATTCCGAGACCGAGAATATGCCAAATTTGTTTGATCGTGGGTCGATAAGTCATACCATTTTAGATTTTAGATTGGGGACGGGAACACTGACAGATTTATATATTTTTAAGCATCCTGTACTAATATGAAGTATTCGGATTCCAATAATTTTAGCAATCAAATTTTACGAAATCGATCGTTCCAAGGACAAGTTCTTAACGGTGCTGATTTCAGCGGTGCGGATGTTCGAGGGTGCAATTTTAGAAATGCTCAGTTAGCGGGTGCGAATTTTCTCGGTGCGAAAATCGGGCTTTCTCGGCGACAGATAGCTGTTTTGAGTGCTGGGGCGATCGCGATTTGTTTGGTTGTGGGCGATGTTCTGACTCGACTGATTTTGGGAACTCAAGGACAATTACCGGGATCTGGCAGTTGGCCTTTTGTTCTGTTGCTGTACGGGGTTTTGAGCGCTGCTGGCTTCGCTTCGGCGATCGCCAGCAAACAGCCAAAAACTTCAAAAGCGGGTAGATTGGCACGAACAATTTCTGCTATTCTATCAGGAGCTTTGTTGGGATTTTTCTATGCTGGCACTGCAACTAATAATAATTCCCAGGCTGCTCTTGCTGGAATGTCGATCGGCGGGGTGTTAATGTTTTTTGTGAATTCCCGGATTCGTGGCCAATTTGCACAGGTTGCGATCGCATCGGCTGGAAGTGTGGCGACTTACGCAGCGGCTTTTTTGTTCAGTGCAACGGCGAGCGCTTTTCTGAGCACTCACAAACTGTTTTGGGGTATGTGTTTCGGTTTGTTGTCGCTGCTGTATCTTTGGTTTGCGTTTGTGTCTTTCTCGGCTATTGTTCGAGAGATTGGCAATGCTGAGGGTACTTCGTTCAGAGGGGCAAATCTCGCTGATGCTAAGTTCGATATATAGCCTTTCGAGCGTAACATGAGGTGCTCTGGCGGGCATAGGGCATAGGGCATAGGGCATAGGGCATAAGCATAGGACTCGCCCCCATACCTCACCACGCGATCGAACCGCTATAAATTACCTCTATCTAAAATCTAAAATTTAAAATCTAAAATTCCCTGACAGATATTCAAACAGCAATTGATCCAGCAGAAAGCGACGCTTTGCTGCAAACGGTGAGGGAGCAAATGGCGCTGGCAACTTTCAATCCCAACGACAGCGAAGTGCTCAAAAAGATGGTCGAATGTATGGGAGATTCGCAGGGAATGGTGAGGCTGAGTTTAGCCGAAACTCTCGGCTCAATTGGCAAACCTGCAACTTTTTTTTTGCTGGAAGCTTAGCACATCACCGCCACCCTGTCGTGCGTACAGCCTCTGCTAAAACGCTGACTCTGATTTGCGAGGCGATCGCCCGAACCACGCTGCTAGAAGCTTTTTTACACGATGAGGATCAAGTCGGGTGAGCAAGAGTGGGATTAAAGACAAAGCCTGCGGTTTCCAACCGCGCCTACACAGACAAAACCCAGTTGGAGTGCGTTAAAGAATTTTTACTCGATCGGGCCTTGACGTTTTACTCTCAAAATGAGAGTATAAGCATAGTATGCAAGCAACACGAAACGAAAGTCAAACGAAAGTCAAACGAAAAACAAACGAAAAACAAACGAAAACAAACGAAAAACAGAGAAGCTATGCAGAAAAAAAGAACTAATTCCAGAAAAGCCCATGCACCTAATCTCGATCCGCAACCTCCGTAAAGATGCTGCCCAGTATCGCGATGTCAAAAATCAAATTGATAGCTGGAACGCAACTGTAAAGCAAGCAGAATGGCAGAATTTGGACGAGGTTCGCAAGATTTACCGGGATGCCGAAGCAGTAGGAAACTTCACAGTCTTTAATATCAAAGGCAACGAATATCGCCTGATTGTCGGCATCAACTACGAGGAGCAAACTATTTTTTACAAATATTTCCTAACCCACGCTGAATACGACAAAGACAAATGGAAAAATGATCCTTACTTTTGATGGAGCCACTTATAGCCAGTTGCTTGCAGAAATCGCTCCTAGAGCGATCGAAACCGAAGAGGAATACGATCGCCTCCTGGCTGTGGCAGAACGGCTAACGTTCGCTAAAAACCTCACTCCAGAGGAGAGAGCTTTATACAAGTTGTTAGTAACGCTGATTGAAGTTTATGAGACAGAAAATTATCCGATCGACAAATCGGATCCTCATGAGATTTTGCAACACATCATGGAATCCAGCGGCACCCGTCAAGCGGACTTGGTAGGTATCATTGGATCGAGCGGTGTGGTGTCTGAGGTTGTGAATGGGAAAAGAGCGATTAGCAAGGCACAAGCTAAGGCACTAGGCGATTATTTTAAAATCTCACCTAGCTTGTTTATTTAATTGGGAATTTGGGCATTGGAAAAAACAATTAAGTGACCTAGACCATATCGCTGGCGATTGGTCTAGGTCACTATGGTTTTCTACTATTGGCATTATATCGGGGCGTTTATTCTCGGCGCGATCGCCCTAATTTACACTCAAACATTGAAAAGCGATCGCCCTTGATTTTTCTAAAAGAATTCAAGGGCGATCGCTCTAATCAAGGTATTTATCTCATATCAGAGATTTTTTTTGCAAGCTGTTTTTTTTGCCTGAACAGCTTGTTTAACGGAGAGGGAGGGATTCGAACCCTCGTTAAGTTGCCCTAAACACACTTTCCAGGCGTGCGCCTTCAACCGCTCGGCCACCTCTCCAGGGCTAAATTAATTCATTTAGCCACAGCTAAACTATATTAGCAGAACAAATCTGATTTGGGAAGGGGTAACGGCATAAATTTACTGTTTAATGTGGGTAGGGTGTCAAACGACGGGGCTTGGATTCTCCTCCCTGTGTCGCAAACCCCTTAATCTAAAGGAGTTTGCCCGCCAAACCCCAATCTAAAATCTAAAATCTAAAATCTAAAATTCCATGACTCACTCTTACACAATTAAAATTCATAACAGACAGACAGGCGATCGCCACACCGTGCGAGTACCCGAAGACCGCTACATCCTCCAAAGCGCCGAAAACCAAGGAGTAGAATTGCCTTTTTCCTGCCGCAACGGCGCTTGTACAGCCTGTGCGGTGCGCGTCAATTCGGGGGAACTGCACCAGCCAGAAGCAATGGGGCTTTCTGTGGAACTGCAAAAAGAAGGTTATGCCCTGCTGTGCGTCAGCTATCCCCGTTCCAACATCGAGGTAGAGACGCAAGACGAAGACGAAGTGTACGAACTGCAATTCGGTCGTTACTTCGGCAAAGGTAAAGTTAGAGCCGGTTTGCCGTTGGATGAAGAGTAAGGCAATTTGATAAATTATCAACTACCAATTATCCATGCTTTATCGATTATGTGCAATCGCCCTTTGTCTGTTGCTAGCTAGCTGCCAAAAACCAGAAATGCCCCAAGGTACGATCGCCAAAGTAGAAAGGGCCATCAGCGGGCAAACAATCGAAGTTATCAGTACAGCCGACAAAATAGCCTTATTAGAACAAATCAGGCTGATTGGTATTGATGCCCCGGATTTAAAACAGCAGCCTTGGGGAGAAGCAGCCAAACAAAGACTAGAACAGCTAATTGGGGGAAAACAGGTATTGTTAGAATCAGACATCGAACAGAAAGACCGGTTCGATCGCAAACTAGCCTACTTGTGGCAAGATAAAATTTTGCTCAACGAACTGCTAGTCAAAGAAGGTTATGCCCTCGCCTCGGTGCGAGCGCCAAACACCAAATACCAGCAGCGACTCATCAACGCTCAAGAATGGGCGAGACTGATGGGTAAAGGCCTGTGGAATCCAGAACGAGCCCTGCGCCAAACTCCCGCAGAATTCCGCCAGCAAAATCGGAAATAGTCGGTTGGGAATTGTTGACTGTTGACTGTTGACTGTTAACTGTTGACTGTTGACTGTTGACTGTTGACGGCGTTGAGTGATGACAACTGACAACTGACAACTGACAACTAACAACTGACAACTAACAACTGACAACTAACAACTGACAACTAACAACTGACAACTAATAAATGACAGACAATCAACTGCAAAACTTCTTAGAAATAGCCACCGAAGCAGCCCTAGCCGCCGGTTCCGTCCTGCAATCTTTCTGCGGAAAATTAGAAAAAATTCAAGAAAAAGGCCGATCAGGCGATTTAGTCACAGAAGCCGACAAAGCCTCCGAAGCCGTCATCTTAGAAATTCTCGGCCGCCACGTACCCGAACACGCCATCCTCGCCGAAGAATCAGGCAAATTAGGGGATGCCAGCAGCAAATACCTGTGGGCGATCGACCCTTTGGACGGCACAACAAATTATGCTCACCAATATCCTTTTTACGCCGTGTCGATCGGACTTTTAATCGACGGAATACCACAAATTGGAGTAATTTACGACCCTTTTCATAACGAATTGTTTCGGGCAGGCAAAGGATTGGGAGCAACCTGCAACCGTTCGCCGATCGAAGTTTCCCAAATCCCAGAATTGAGAACCAGCTTGCTAGTCACTGGCTTTGCATACGATCGGCGCGAAACAGCAGACAATAACTATGCCGAATTCTGTCACCTCACCCACCTCACCCAAGGCGTGCGGCGCAGCGGTTCCGCATCCCTAGACCTCGCACACCTGGCGATGGGGCGATCGGACGGATACTGGGAACGGGGACTCGCCCCTTGGGACGTAGCCGCCGGTGTAGTCATCGTCTCCGAAGCCGGAGGTCAAATTACAGCTTATGACGGCAGTGCCTTTGAGATGAACTCGGGTCGGATTTTGGCCACAAACGGCAAAATACACGCCGAACTCAGCGGCGCACTGCTAGCCGTTCCTCCCTTATCTTCCTGGGGGTAATCTGCCTGCAGCAAGAGATCGGGGGTAGTACGGGGGTCAGAACCCCTTGACTCAAGCTACATTAAAGAATAGTGAAAAGCCAGGAAAGGAAGAGTAAAAGTTATGTCTTTTGAAATGACAAAAGGGCTGTTCAAGTACGACTTTACAGATCAGCACGCAATTTTGGGAATTCCCTTAGACGCCGAGTTTAACGACATCCGCAAGCGCTACATGAAAATCGCCCGCCGCTTGCATTCGGATACTTGCTCTTTTGAAAGCCAAGCTGATAAAGATTGGGCTAACCAATTTTTGTCAAAAGTAGTCAATCCGGCTTACAATAAATTCTCTAAGGAAAGCGATCGCAAAGAATACAGCCTGCTATTAGCAGCCATCGGCAAGCGCGTCGTTAAAGAACAGGCTAAAATGCAAATTGAAAGCGAAGCAGCTAAACAGTTAGCTACCACTCAAAATTGGGAAGAAGCTTACAAAACAGCAGTTAGCAAACTCGCTCTCAAGCAGTACGAATCAGTTAAGGAAACCCAAGAGGCGATCGATCAAATTAGCGAACTTAACATGGTTTACCTGCTGCGAAAAGAGCGCATGGGTGGTGGTGCGGTTGCACCCATTTCACCCATAAAAGATGCAACCCCACCCCCACCCCCAACCCCAACCCCAACCCCAAACCCAACTCCAACCCCGCCCAAAGACGACCCGCGGATCGAAGCCTATTGCCGCCGAGCTCAAGGATTTATGGACAGCAAAAATTACGCTAAAGCAAGTTTGGAGTTGAGGGAAGTGCTGAAGGGCGCTCCAAAACACAGCAAGGCTCACGCTATGTTAGCAATGTGTTACCTTGAACAAAATCAAGCCACAATGGCGAAACTTGAGATGAACAAAGCTTTGGCATCAAATCCTGAAGAACCGACGGCTTTGGAGGTTAAGAAAAAGCTGGAACAAGCTTCCGCAAAGGCAAAAAAAGGTGATGATAAACCAGGATTTTTTGCAAGTTTGTTTGGCGGGAAGAAGAAGTGAGAAGTTGTCAGTTGTCAGTTTTGAATCGTTGAAAAGATAATAGGGCGGTTTCAAGCGCCCGGTCTTCTGAACCCAAGCGTATTATTGATACCTTAATTTGTTAAAGTCGAAGGTTAGGCTTGCCGCGTTCGACTTTAACACCGTCCCCTAAAGCTAAGCTTCTAAGCCCAATCAAAAATCTAAAGTCTAAAATCTAAAATTGATATGGTTCACCAACCCCCATCCGGTGCAAGAGATTTATTGCCCCTTGACGTTGCTCAAAAAATTTCGATCGAACGGCGCTTACAGCAGGTTTTTCACCGCTGGGGCTATCACCGGATTATTACTTCTACTCTAGAAAGGCTGGAAACTTTGATGGCTGGGGGCGCGATCGACCGATCGACCTTAATTCAACTGCAAGACGCCGAGGATGGAGAACTTGGTTTGCGGCCGGAATTGACAGCATCCATCGCCCGGGCGGCTGCAATGCGGATGGCCGGGACACGCTGGCAGCCTCAGCGCCTCTACTACAACGCCAACGTGTTCCGCAAAGGCCCAGATACTGGCTCAGGCGGGCAACAGGAGTTCTATCAAGCTGGGGTAGAGCTGCTGGGCGCGGGGGGGGCGGTTGCGGATGCGGAAGTGCTGCTGCTGCTGTCTGAGTGCTTGCAGAGCTTGGAAATTGATGACTGGCATTTGGTTTTGGGAGAAGCGGGCTTGACTGCAAGATTGCTGGAACCGTTTCCGCCAAACGTGCGCCAAAAAGTTCGGGGGGCGATCGCCAATCTCGATCGAATTGCCTTGGAAACTTTGCCGCTGTCAACGGAATTGCGAGAAAGAGCTCTGCTGTTATTTGACTTGCGCGGCTGCCCAGAAGAGGTGTTGCCAATTGTTGCTAAGCTGGATTTAGATGTGCCGCAGCAAGCCGCGTTAAATAATCTCAAATCTGCGATCGAATTGCTGCACAAATGCCAGTCAAAAATTCCCAATCTAAAATCCCACATTCACCTCGATTTGAGTTTAATTCAAACATTTGACTACTACACTGGAATTGTGTTTGAAGTTGTCAGCAGCAGCAAGAGTGGACAGCGAGTTTTAGGACAAGGGGGACGCTACGACCAACTGTTGGGACTGTTCGACCCCCAAGGGCAAAATTCCCCCGGCATCGGGTTTTGTCTGAATATTGAAGATTTGCACCAAGTTTTGCTGACAGAGGGGCAATTGCCCACGGAGACACCAGCTAGCGAATGGTTGGTTGTACCTCAAACTCCTGAAGCTGGGGCGGCGGCTTTTGATTATGCTCGCAAACTCCGAGAGTCTAATCACCTAGTTCGGGTAGAAATAGATTTGGAGAGTCGGGAGACAGCAGAGTCGGCCCGGGAATACGCGCGCGATCGACGAATTACTCAAATTGCTTGGGTAAATGCGGAAGGATTGCCAACAATTGAAACGGTAAATTAAGATCTGCTAGAGAACACCCATATCCCCGGCTTATTACAGAAGCCGTGGCTCTAACAAACATTGTACAAAAAACGTAAAAAAACTGATTTTTTACGCTAAATCCATTGCTGTAATGGTATTTTTCCCTACAAAATCCCGGTTTCTGCATCCCTGAGTAAGATCCTCTATCGGTTTGAGTTCGTGGTAGCATGGTGAGCGTTAGTTTCCAGTTGAAGAGTAAAAGTAAAAAATGCTGTTTAACTCCACACTGTTTTTAGGATTCCTGGTAGTTGTGGTGTATGTGTATTACTTACTGACACCGCACTACCGACGTTGGTTTTTGCTATTGGCTAGCTACTCTTTTTATTGGGCTTGGAGCGTACCATACTCAATTTTAATGGTTGGCTATACCCTGCTGGCTTATAAAACAGCTCGAATCATCGAGGATTCGACTAAACAGAGAAACCGAACTACGGCCTTAATTACTTTTCTGGCTGTAGTTATTAGCACTCTGTTTGTGTTCAAGTACGCCAACTTCTTCTTAGATTCGAGTTATTCGCTGTTGGGATTTAGGCTTTGGCCTCAACTGAACCTACTATTACCTCTGGGTATTTCTTTTTACACGTTCTCAACAATTAGCTACATAGTCGATGTCTACAAGGGCGTTACCAAGGCTCAAAAGTCAATCCTCGACGTAGGGCTATACGTGATTTTCTTCCCTAGCCTGCTGGCTGGGCCGATCGTCCGCGCCGAGGTTCTCATGCCCCAGTTTGCCTGTGAGTCATCGGTAGACTGGATTGTGATCCGCAGCGGTATTGCCCAGATTGTCTGGGGGATGCTGAAAAAAGTTTATGTAGCTGACTTGATCGCACCAATAGCTAACGAAGTTTTCGCCAGTCCAGAAAATGTTTCCGGGCTGGGGCTTGTGCTGGGTACATTAGCTTATACCGTTCAAGTCTACTGTGATTTTTCGGGTTATTCGGATATTGCGATCGGTTCGGCTCGCCTATTGGGAATTGAACTGCCGAAAAATTTTGAGAAACCTTATTTAGCCTATAGCATTACTGATTTCTGGCGCAGGTGGCACATTTCGCTGTCAAATTGGTTGCGCGACTACCTCTACATTCCTCTAGGCGGGAATCGGGGCGGCAATCTCCGCACTTACGCGAACCTAATGATTACGATGCTGCTGGGAGGCCTCTGGCACGGTGCTGGATGGAACTGGGTTGTTTGGGGAGGTTTGCAAGGAGCAATGCTCTCCATTGAACGAGCAACTAAACTTTCATCTAAGCCAACTTCTAAAATCAACTATTTAGTCCGCTGGCTGATTACCTTATTTCTAATATGTACTTCTTGGATATTCTTCCGGGCAGCGGATTTGAACAGTGCCGTTGTAGTATTGCAGCGGATATTGACCTTTGCTGACGGGCGGATACCTATTGACTATCGGCCGCTGTTCTACATGGCAACAATTCTGCTAGTTGAATGGTGGGATTTGAAGCAAAAATGGATGAGTTGGACACAAAACCACCCAAATTCGCTCAAGTGGATTACTTATGCAATGGCGATCGCGCTGATGTTTACCTTCGCCGGTGCCTCAAGTTCAAATTTCCTTTACTTCCAGTTCTAATCGGCTTGAAAAATTATGAGTCAGATATTTAATGACAAAGCCATTGCAAATTTAAAAACCACAGTTCGCTACATTGCTGTGGATTTGTCGAAGGTATTGTTGGCATTTGTATTATTAGAAGGACTCCTACAAGTGAGTGCTCCTGAGTATACCAATAATGTTTTCGATCGGGAATTCACAGGCGGTCATCCCATCGCCGTTAGCAGTCCCGGCAATCGCGGTCCTGTGGTGCCGATTAAAAAAGCTCCAGGCGAATTGCGAATCCTGGGAATGGGAGATTCCACCACCTTCGGTACTGGGATTGCTGCTGAAGATACTTGGCCAGCTCAGCTAGCAACTGTTTTTCAGAAAAACGGTACTAAGGCAACCTACATCAATAGCGCTCTAGAGGGTTATTCACTCAAGGAAATCAACACGGTTTACCGCAACCTGTGGTCTCAGTACCAGCCAGATTTAGTGGTACTGGCGGTAGACAACAACTTGGTTTCGATGAACTGGTTTCGTCGCGATGACAAATCAGTAACTGCAAACCCTTATCTGCAACCAATTGGCAAATCCAAGCTGGCGGGTCTGAAAAACCAGTTCAAAATCTTAGCTACCCCGTCTTGGCTGAAAATTAACGCCCAAAAATGCTTGTACTTCCTGGGTTTGGCAAACAACTACCTCACACCGGATGTTCCTTTGGGCGCAACCCTAGCCTTGGGTTGGCAGCAGGCTGATGTGCCTCCCGATATCGCCGAACGTGCTTGGAAGCAATTCGAGACGGATTTGAGTGTACTCCGGGACTCTGTTACTGCTGACGGCCGCTCTTTGGCTGTAGTTTACTTGCCTACTCGGTTTATGGCTTTTGACGGTTTTTCTGATAACGAACAGCAAGTACCTAGACAGCGGCTGACTATTGATGCGGGTAAGCGACTTGGGGAAATTAGTAAGTCTCTTGGTTTACCCTATGTCGATGCTACTGAAGGAGTTCGCCGCGGGCGATCGCAAATTGCTCAAAAAGAGGGTCGTTTTGCCCCGATGTATATTAAATTTGATACGGTTCACCTTGACAAAGACGGTCACAAAGCTGTGGCCCAAGATTTGTTCGGGCTGCTTGGCAAATCGAATCAACCTCGATAACGTCGGTTTTCAATGTTAAATTAGAAAAAAAACTGAGGCTTTAGATGCCATTCCAAGTAAAAAGTTATTTCTAGTTCGTCCACCAAATTTGAATAATTGAGAACACTGTGCCACATACTATCGTTACGAATATTTGCGAGGGAGTTGCTGATTGCGTCGGCGCTTGTCCGGTTGCTTGCATTCACCCCGGCCCGGGCAAAAATGTCAAGGGTACTGATTGGTTTTGGATTGATTTTGATACCTGCATTGACTGCGGTATTTGTTTGCAGGTGTGTCCTGTCGAAGGTGCGATCGTTCCAGATGAACGGCCCGAATTGCAGCAAACTCCGAGTTGATTGCAATTGAGGGCTAGATAGCTACATTAACTAAGGGGTAAGGTGCGCGCCTGCGTAGCGCACCCTACATTAACTTTTTTGCGAACCGCAGACGGCGCAGAGGACACAGAGAAGAAGCGTGAGAAATATCGAAAAAATCTAACGTTTAGATATCTAAGTCAGGTAATTAATTATGTTACTTTTAGATCCAAAAACTCTCGAACCTGCTACCGAACAGCGCATTATTTTATATGAGGTGAGTTGGGAGCAATACGAGCAACTTTCTGATATGTTGGTCGATGAATTCCCCAGGATGATCTACTTGGAAGGAACGTTAGAAATTATTATGACGACTTCGCCAGAACACGAAAGGATCAAAACAATTATTGCCCGGTTGATAGAAACCTATGCGGTTGAAAGGCTAATTAATCTCAACGGTTACGGTAGTGCTACATTTCGCCGCGAAGCTGTGAGACGGGGGGCCGAACCGGATGAGTGTTACTGCTTGGGTGCACTTGCAGAAATCCCTGATATTGCGATCGAAATTGCTCTAACTAGCGGTGGAGTTGACAAACTAGAAGTGTATCGCGGTTTGCAAGTTCCTGAAGTCTGGTTTTGGGCTAACGATCAATTTTCTCTTTACCACTTGCGGGAGTCTGGTTATGAGTTAATTTCGAGTAGTGAATTTTTGCCTGAGTTAGACTTTTCTGTATTGAGTCAATATGTAGGATATGTTAACCAAACTGAAGCTGTTATTGCTTATAGAACTGTTTTGCAAACAGCTACAGGAACCTCAAATCAATTGTGAACTCTTTCTCTTCCCTTCTCTTGTCTTGCTTCGTGTCCTTCGCGCCTTCGCGGTTCGTTAAAAAAAAAGCCCGATCGCACTTTACAAAAAAACTACAAAAAAACCTACAATCAAATCCCATGCAGCCGATCGCACTTTCCGAATCTCACATTTTCTCCATCCGCACCCATGCCGAAAGCGCTTATCCTGAAGAATGCTGTGGTTTGTTGCTCGGTCGAGTTACTGGCGATGTTAAAACGTTAGTAGAAGTTTGGCCGACTGAAAATGCTTGGAGTGCGGAAGCTGAGGAGAATTGGCCTGAAGAAAAAGGATTGACAGAACGACGCAGATATGCTATAAAGCCCGAAGATATGTTGCGGGCGATGAAACATGGGCGCGATCGCACTCTGGATATTATCGGTATATATCATTCTCACACGGATTGTCCTGCAGTGCCCTCAGAGTGCGATCGGACATTGGCCTGGGCCGAATACTCTTATATCATTGTGTCCGTCCGACAAGGCTGTTGGGAAGACCTCCGCAGTTGGAGTCTTGACGGAGAGGGGAACTTTCAAGCAGAGGAAATTCGCCTAGTGGAACCGACTCAGATTAAGAAATAATTAGTAAAAATAACAAACAGGTAAAAATGCGAAAGATTCAGATAGGATATAATTCTAAATCGGCGCTACACCCAATATCATGCTAAATCCTAATCTGGACGAGATCCAGCTCAACAAACAAGAATACGAACGCTACTCTCGCCACCTCATCCTGCCAGAAGTTGGATTGGAAGGGCAAAAGCGTCTCAAAGCTGCCAGCGTACTGTGCATCGGTACAGGAGGCCTCGGTTCGCCGCTGCTGCTGTATTTAGCTGCCGCCGGTGTTGGCCGCATAGGGATTGTAGACTTTGATATTGTTGATCATTCCAACTTGCAGCGGCAGGTTATTCACGGCACTTCTTGGGTTGGGAAACCGAAGATTGAGTCGGCTAAAAATCGGATTTTAGAAATTAATCCTTTTTGTCAAGTTGATTTGTACGAAACTCGCGTTAGTTCCGAAAATGCGATCGACATTGCCACTCCTTACGATATCATCATCGACGGCACGGACAACTTCCCGACTCGCTATTTGATGAACGACGTTTGCGTCCTTCTAAACAAGCCCAACGTCTACGGTTCCATCTTCCGATTTGAAGGACAAGCAACAGTTTTCAATTACGAAGGCGGCCCGAATTACCGCGATTTGTACCCGGAACCCCCGCCTCCGGGCATGGTTCCTTCTTGTGCCGAAGGCGGCGTTTTAGGCGTTTTGTGCGGAGTTGTCGGTTCTATCCAAGCAACGGAAGCTATCAAAATTATCTTGGGTCAAGGCACTACTTTGAGCGGCAGACTGTTGCTTTACAATGCCTTAGATATGACGTTCCGGCAATTGAAACTGCGGCCGAATCCAGTGCGCCCGGTAATTGAAAAGTTAATCGATTACGAACAATTCTGCGGCATTCCTCAAGCAAAAGCGCAGGAAGCGCAAGAACAACAGCAAATTTCTGAGATGACTGTCACGGAACTTAAAGAGTTAATCGACAGCGGTGCCAAGGATTTTGTATTGTTAGATGTTCGCAATCCCAACGAGTATCAAATTGCTCAAATTCCTGGGTCGGTTTTGGTTCCTTTGCCGGATATCGAACACGGCGCAGGTGTTGCTAAGGTCAAGGAATTGTTGAACGGCCACCGCTTGATTGCACACTGCAAAATGGGCGGACGTTCTGCCAAGGCTTTGGGGATTTTGAAGGAAGCTGGAATTGAGGGGATTAATGTTAAGGGCGGGATTACTGCTTGGAGTGAAGAAGTAGACCCGTCTGTTCCTCAATATTAAGCTCAATCTTTTTCTGGGGCGGGCGATTTGCCCGCCCGGAACCGGGATGATTAGACTTCTTGCACTCATTCGCAAACAATCTCAAAATTATCTGCGTTAATCTGTGTTTATCTGCCTTGAATCTGCGGTTTCCGTATTAATCAAGGATTTATGCAATTCAAGTCTATTGCGGCGGCAACTGTTTATTTCTATTTAGTAGATTCTTGAACTTACCTAGTAGATTCTTGGACTTGGCACTCAACATAACAAGAAGCGAAACCCCAACCCCCGCACCGATACTAATCAACAATACCAACGCAAAAGAATTAATTCCCACCTTCAGGAAAGGCAAAGGCAAAGCAATAATTTGATTCGGCGGTTCTGGTTTAATCAAATAAGGAGAACTGCCAGCCACTACCCCGGCTACTCCCAAACCGAAGCCGACAGCTTGAATCGTGACTTCTAACTTCGCATTCCGATAAGCTTCTTCAATGGCGACAACTCCTCGAATTGCTTCCATTGCTTTGTCTAGCAAGCCTGTGCCGTGTTTGAAGTAGCCTAAGTCGGCTTTGATTTGTTCTTCAAACTGCGGGCAAGTTTCTTTGCTGAATAATTCGAGAAAGCTTAAATCCCGATCGCTATCACTGTACTTCTTGCTTGATTTTAAGTCAAGACTTATTTGATTTAATTTCTCTTGGTAATTTTTGGCGTTAATGGCGATCGTATTTTGCCGAAACTCCAAGTCCATCAGCAACCGCGCATAATTCACAGCGCGGGGCGGCATCTCGATTGTCTGACGTTGGAGACGTTCTAATTTCTCTTCCTTTAAACCCGCACCTTTCAAGTGTCGCTGGTGGGGTTCGTCAGGCTGCAAATACTTAAAAGTCGCGTCGATATCCAGTTCAATTTGTTTGTATTCCTCGCGAGTCACCAAGTAAGTTTTGCGGCTGTCGCGATAAGCGCGAATAATCTTATTCCGGTACAAAAACAACTCGACAAAATCGCTGTACCGCGTCTCATCCCAGATTTCATCAGTTGCAGAACTGTTGAAAAACCAGACTATAATGTGGCATTCAGTATCTGGCCGGCTGGGATTGCCGTATTCTAAAATCGGGCTACCGAACAACTCACCTTGACGGTAAAAAGTCGGCAGATTTTGACCGGAAATAAATTTTTCTAGACACTGTTGGGCTAAATTTTTCAGAAACTGCGAATCTTCCCGCGCCGCTTGATTTTGTTCGACACTCAGCCAAGCTGTAAGCAGCAGAGTTTGACCGAAATAGCTTTGCAAAAAATCCGGCAGCAAGCAGTTATCGGGATTAAATTCCTTGAAGATGCTAACATCGACAGCGGGCGTTTTAATGTTGTTAACTTTTTCGGGAACGCGAATTTGTAAACCCAAGGCATAGCTGTCATCAATCCGCAGCGGTTGGGCAAAACCTTTGAGATTTATTTGCTGGTTGTCATGGGAAATAGTCTTGGCAAAAGCCAGAGAATTTCGGTTTCCGACAACTTGTTTGTTAATTAGGTTAACTCGCGATCCGGCAGGTTCGTCTTTTTTGGACAAGTAGCTGCCGTTGAAGGCCGTACCGACTGCTAATTTAGCTTGCAATATCTCGTGGCACTTCTGCCACAGTTTGGTTAATTCTACAGGAGAACTCGACTCTGATTCTAGGGGTTTGCAGAGGTGATAGGCAAATAGATAGACGTTGGGGGCATAGATTTTACTATTTTGAGTCATTGTCTCTATTTGATTGATTCTCTGCATCGAGTTCTTTTTGAAGTTTATTGTACCTATCTCCAATGCTTTGACGCAGAACTTGAGTGAGATTGGTTAGCGGCTGCATTGTAGTTGAGGTGGGTTCGCCTCCATCGTCGATATCTTTCCGCACTTTATCTATTAAAGTTTCTCCCAATCCGTGTTTGCTGCACCACTTACTGATAGTCATCGCAATCGGAAATAATTCATCATCGGCTGATTCTGCTATTTCTGTCTCTAGTTTGGGTAAATCTTGCCATGCTTTCGGCATGAAAATGCTCGGATTTTCTGTCAGCCATTTCAGAAAGGTAATGATAACTTTTTCCGGTTCCATTGTAATTACTCCCGTGATTAAAAAATATAAATTCGTAGGGGCGGGTTTCATCAACCATAATCGCCTGAAATCGACAATCTCAAAAACCCGCCCCCACCATACGAAAAATCATCATCTACATCTTAACATTCGATGCAAATTTCAGGTTGATGTGGGTTATTGGTGGGGTGGGGGCGGGTTTATCTAGATTGTTGGTCATCGTTATATATTGTTTGTAAAACCCGCCCCTACAAAATGCTGATGGCACACCTAACTTAATATCCAGTAGCACAGAATGCCGCCCAATACTTGGGATGGCTAAACGGCTGTTCCTCTGGCGATAATACTAACCACAGTTCCACACTTTGTCCAGATTTTTTATCTAAATTTAAGGATCTTACCCAAACTTCAAAATCCTCCTTGCTGACTGCGCGCATCCAGTTTTGGGCGGCGTTCAAAGCGACTGCTACTGAAACTTGAGGTTGCAATTCCTGATAAAATTTTATCATTAAAATCGCCGTCGCAAAATCATCGACCGACCACAATGTGCTCACAACATTCATACTACCAGCATACAAGAAGCCGCTTGGTAAACCGATGTATTCATCTGTCATTGTTGTTGACTGGGTTAAGCCGGTTTCGCAGGCGGAGAGTGTCACGAGATTGCACTTGCTTAACTCTAAATCGGCAAAGATTTCTCGCAAGGTTAGGCATTTTTCCGGGATGGCTTTTCGCCCGCTTCGCATTGTCACATAGCGCGGAGTTTCGGGCGATTCGGGCGGGCACGGGGGCACCGCCCCTACGGGAGATTCGATGGAATCGGCTAGGGCTAGAAGGGATAGCAGCGGATAGTCAAAGTTAAAGACTCCGTGACAGGAAAAGTGGATGTAGCTGGCATTAGCGAGGTTTTTGAGGTTTTCGTTGAAGGCGATTTTTGTGGCGTGTTGTTTGATTAATATGTCGTGGGGATTGAATCTTTTTTTGATGGTTTCTACTTCCATGTCGGCGTTTGATAAATCTTCGGTGGGATTCTGAATCGCAAATAATGGCTGCAATTCGGGGGCGGCAGATGTGCGGGTTTTGCTGCGGTTTTGTATGAGTTGCAGCAGTTGCAAACTGGGGGCGTATTTCACGCCGTCGGGGAAGCTGTCTAGGAGGTATTTCGTAGGGGCGGTGCCCCCGTGCCCGCCCTCTGATGTGAATGGTAGGGCGTGGAGGGGGAATAAGTGCAGGTAGCGGTGAGGTACTAATATTAGTTGGCGGCAATCGTTGGGGATTTTGGCGACTATCTCGTTTAGCCGCAGGATTTCGGAGAGTTTTTGGAGTTTGTCGGATAAGGTTTGTTGCCAGATTTTTTGTTTGGCTTCGTCGCGGTATTCGTTGAGATAGTCGTTTGTCCAGGTTTCTAATTCGGCTAATTCGGCGGCGGTGATTGGTACTAAGTCTATTTTGTTGTGGGTGATGATGAAGGCTGATCCCCCCCAGTCTTCGTTGTTAAATTGGGGGTTGCCGATGTACCATTCTACAATTGCTGTTTTTGTGTCTAATGTTTTCTGGAATTCGGCGATGTTTATGGGTTTGACTGCTTGGGTTAAAACAAATTCGGGTTCGCGCTGTTTTATCTGTTCCAGCAATTGTTCTAATTGCTGCAATGCTGTTGCTAAGTTGTCTGTTTGTTGTTGCAGTGATTCGGGGCTGAGGCTGCGGGTTTGAGTTGCGCGTTGTGTGTCGGAGTCTTCTGGAACCCCCCCCGGCCCCCCCTTGCTAAGGGGGGGAGAAAGAGTGGGAGAGGATGATTCTGTTTCTAGGGATTGTTGGGCGGCGGCGATTTGGCGGCGCAAGTCTCTGAGTTGCTGTTTCTCGGTTTCGGTGGCTGTTTTGGGATAGATTTCGCTGTTGGTGAAGAGTTCGACTAGGTAGCGGGATTTGCTGCGTTCTACGGTTTGGACTGCTTTGTGATATTGTTGGTGGTTGATGCAGGATTGCATCATTTTTTCGTAGATTTTGAGGTTTTCTTCTATGATTTGTCGTTTGCGGCTTTGGGATGTTACCCACTCGCGGGTTTGTTCGACTGCTTCGATGGCTTTTTCGTAGCCGAAGATGGCTGTTTCCCACAAACTTTCGGCAAATCCTAAATTGCCTAAGTTTCGCCCTGTTTGCAGACAGTCAAGAGGTAAGGTGGTAGGAGTGCGAAGTTGTAAAGCTACTTCATAAAATGCGATCGCCCTTTCTATATTCTCTCCCCTGTCTCCCTTGATTCTGTCCTGGTAAGCAAGACCCAAATTATTTTGAGTCGTTGCCCAATATTCGGGAAAAGCTGCGCGGGTGAGAACTTGTAAAGCTGCTTCATAAAATGCGATGGCCTTTTCTATATTCTCTCCCCTGTCTCCCTTGATTCTGTCACTGTAAGCATTTGCCAAATTATTTTGAGTCATTGCCCAATCTTGGGGAAAATCTGCGCGGGTGCGAACTTGTAAAGCTACTTCATAAAAAGTGATCGCCCTTTCTATATTCTCTCCCCTGTCTTCCTTGATTCTGGAATAGTAAGCATTTGCCAAATTATGTTGAGTCGTTGCCCAATATTCGGGAAAAGCTGCGCGGGTCAGAACTTGTAAAGCTGCTTCATAAAAGGTGATCGCCCTTTCTATATTCTCTCCCCTGTTTCCCTTGATTCTCTGGCTGTAAGCTTCTCCCAAATTATTTTGAGTCATTGCCCAATCTTCGGGAAAAGCGGGGCGGGTGTAAACTTGTAAAGCTGCTTCATAAAATGCGATTGCCCTTTTTATATTCTCTCCCCTGTCTCCCTTGATTCTCTGGCTGTAAGCATTTGCCAAATTATTTTGAGTCATTGCCCAATCTTCGGGAAAAGCTGCGCGGGTGCGAACTTGTAAAGCTGCTTCAGAAAAGGCGATCGCCCTTTCTATATTCTCTCCCCTGTCTCCCTTGATTCTGTCATTGTAAGCAAGACCCAAATTATGTTGAGTAGCTGCCCAATCTTCGGGAAAAGCTGCGCGGGTGCGAACTTGTAAAGCTGCTTCAGAAAAGGCGATCGCCCTTTCTATATTCTCTCCCCTTTCTCCCTTGATTCTGTTTCTGTAAGCTTCTCCCAAATTATTTTGAGTCATTGCCCAATCTTGGGGAAAATCTGCGCGGGTGCGAACTTGTAAAGCTACTTCATAAAAGGCGATCGCCCTTTCTATATTCTCTCCCCTGTCTCCCTTGATTCTGTCATTGTAAGCAAGACCCAAATTATGTTGAGTAGCTGCCCAATCTTCGGGAAAAGCTGCGCGGGTGCGAACTTGTAAAGCTGCTTCATAAAAGGCGATCGCCCTTTCTATATTCTCTCCCCTGTCTCCCTTGATTCTGTCCTTGTAAGCAATTGCCAAATTATTTTGAGTCGTTGCCCAATATTCGGGAAAAGCTGCGCGGGTGCGAACTTGTAAAGCTGCTTCATAAAAGGCGATCGCCCTTTCTATATTCTCTCCCC
>NZ_JAUBTR010000023.1:77991-78742 GCF_036705045.1 Microcoleus sp. BR0-C5 | reverse complement strand
CTTGTAAAGCTGCTTCATAAAAGGTGATCGCCCTTTCTAAATTATCACCCCTGTCTCCCTTGATTCTCTGGCTGTAAGCAGCACCCAAATTATTTTGAGTCTTTGCCCAATCTTCGGGAAAAGCGGCGCGGGTGCGAACTTGTAAAGCTGCTTCATAAAAGGTGATCGCCCTTTCTAAATTATCACCCCTGTCTCCCTTGATTCTCTGGCTGTAAACATTTGCTATACTGTTTTGAAACATTGCCCACTTTTCTGAGTAAGCTTCGCGGGTAAAAATAGTTAATCCTATATCCAGACAAGCAATCGCAATCTCTATGTTGCTTCTGCGACTGCCTTGGTGAAGACTGAAAAATTTAAGAGTTAAACCGTGTAATATATTGGCACGAGTTTCTGCTTGGTCTGCATCCAAGTTGGGTAGGGTTTCTGTTGCCCACTCTCGCAAATATTCGGCCAAATCCTCGTCTAATAATTCTAGATTGGCTTGCAGGATGGCGGTTTGTTCGTCGCTGTCCCAGGTGAGGAGAGATTCAATCAGGGTGAGATAGGCTTGGCGGCGTGGTTGGTTCATTTTTTGCTACCCATGTTTGTCTGATTTTACATTTTTTGTGGGGGGAAATCCGGGGAGTTTTTAACCGCAGATGTTGGCGGATGGACGCGGATGGACGCAGATGTAAGGGCCAAAATATGCGGTAGCAGGCTGCGGCGATTCTGGCAGACGGAAGCGATCAAATTGAGGATTAGGCCTCGATCC